>NZ_JASCYH010000070.1:0-4729 GCF_030011715.1 Gulosibacter sediminis
GTTCTGGCACCGCCAGAACTACAAAAAACGACCACTCAACCCCCTCTGACGGCAACCCGGTTAGGGGGATTCCGGGGTATGGCGTTGGAGGAATTCGAGGACGGCAACGCGGTCGACGCCCGTGAAGGTGCCCGTCGGCATCGCAGCGAGGAGTGAGGAGTTCATACGCGCGCTCGGGTAGGAACGCTCGCCCCATCGCTCAACGAGTTCCTCTTCGGGCTCGCGGCAGCACGACGGGTTCGGGCAGCCCGAGCGCAGCCGCACCGTGGTGTCGCGGCCGCGGAACCACTTCGCCTCCGAAAACTTCGTGCCGACGCTGATCGAGTAGCTGCCGCCCGGCCCCGACTCGACCTGTGAGGTGCACCAGTAGGTGCCCGCCGGCTTGTCGGTGTACTGCGAGTAGGTGCCGATGCGCTGGTCCGTCGTGAACACTTGCCGTGCGCTCCACCAGCGGCAGACAATCTGGCCCTCGACGTTGCCCAGCGCATCCGTGGGGAAGAGCACCGAGTCATTCTCGTACGCTTTGAGCACCGCACCCGACTCGTGCACCTTGAGGAAATGTACGGGAATTTCCAGGTGCTGCGTCGCGAGGTTGCTGAAACGGTGGGCCGCCGTTTCGTAGGTGACACCGTAGTGGCCGCGGAATTCTTCGATCGACAGATCACGTCGCTGCTTCGACGCGCGCAGCAGCGGCGCCGCGCTCGACTCGGGCATGAGGATCGCGCCCGTGAGGTAGTTCGTCTCGACGCGCTGCTGCAGCAGGTCGCCGTAGTCGACGGGCTCGCGCTTGCCGAGCACGTGCGCGGCGAGCGCCTGCAGCACCACCGAGCGCGAGCGACTCACGCCGCTCGCAGAAAGGTAGACGCGCATCCGCTCGCTGTCGGTGATGCTGCGGGTCGAATACGGCAGGTCGTTCACGGCGTGCAGCGTGAAGCCGAGGTGCTCGGCGATCTGCTTCACGGTGTCCATCGACACCGGCCCCTCGCGGTAGCCAACCGCGCGCAGGAGCGCTTCGGCCTCGCGCTCGAGCTCCTCAAAGTAGTTGCCGCGCTCGCGCTGGTCGGCGCGCAGCTGCAGATTCGCGAGGCGCGCCACCTCGGGCGTCGCGGCCCGCGTCGAATGCAGGTTGGTGAGCTCGCCGAGCAGTTTGAGCATCGCCTGCATCGTTTCGTCGCTGAGCGACTTGCGCACGGGAATTTCGGGCAGCCCGAGGCTCGCATAGAGGGGAGTGCGCTGCGCACGCAGAAAATCGATCTCGAGCGCATCCCGCTCGCTGAGCTCGCCCGACTCAGCGAGGGCGTCGCTCGAGGTGTCGAGGGCCGTCGCGATGTCCTGCAGTTCGCTCAGGCGCAGATCGCGCTGCCCGTTCTCGATCACCGAGACGCGCGAGGGCGCCTTGCCGATGCGGTCAGAAAACTCCTGCAGCGAGAGGCCGAGCTCGACTCGGCGGGCTCGGATGCGGCGGCCGAGGGTCAACGCGTCATTGGGGACCATGACGCAATCTTGGCCGAGCATCCGGTTCGGAGCAACGTCAACTTTTCCGAAGTGCGGAAAAACGACAACATTTCTGCCGCCGTTTGGGGGTTCGGGGCGTGCCGGCGGCCGCAAGCTGGATGCACACCAGGCAACGAGCGCAGGCTCGGCCACCGAGAAGACAAGGAAGTCCGCGATGTCGAACAACCAGCTGCCAGGAGACCAGACCCAGACCGCCGAAGAGCTGCAGGCTGAGTGGGAGAGCAACTCCCGCTGGGACGGCGTCGAGCGTAACTACAGCGCCGAAGACGTCATCAAGCTGCGTGGCCCCTTCCGCGAGGAACACACCACGGCTCGCCGCGGTGCCGAGCGCCTCTGGTCGCAGATTCAGCGCAACCACGAGGACCCGAACGAGTGGACCTACGCCCTCGGTGCCCTCACCGGTAACCAGGCCGTGCAGCAGGTGCGCGCCGGCCTCCAGGCCGTCTACCTCTCGGGCTGGCAGGTCGCCGCCGACGCGAACCTCTCGGGCCAGACCTACCCCGACCAGTCGCTCTACCCGGCCAACTCGGTGCCCGCCGTCGTCAGCCGCATCAACAGTGCCCTCCAGCGCGCAGGCCAGATCGAGTTCGCCGAGACTGGCACGACCGAGCGCGACTGGATGGCCCCGGTCGTCGCCGACGCCGAGGCGGGCTTCGGCGGCCCGCTCAACGCATACGAGCTCATGCACCAGATGATCTCGGCCGGTGCAGCCGGCGTGCACTGGGAAGACCAGCTCGCGAGCGAGAAGAAGTGCGGTCACATGGGCGGCAAGGTGCTCGTGCCCACCAGCCAGCACATCCGCACCCTCAACGCCGCCCGCCTCGCGGCCGACGTCGCCGACGTGCCGAGCATCGTCATCGCCCGCACCGACTCGCTTGCGGCGACGCTCATCACTAGCGACGTCGACGAGCGCGACCGCCCGTTCGTCACCGGCGAGCGCACCGCCGAGGGCTTCTACGAGGTGCAGAACGGCATCGAGCCAGTCATCGCCCGCTGCCTCGAATACGCGAAGTACGCCGACATGCTCTGGGTTGAGACCGCCGTGCCCGACCTCGAGCACGCCCGCATCGTCGCCGAGCGCGTCCGCGCCGAGCACCCCGGCCAGCTGCTTGCCTACAACTGCTCGCCGAGCTTCAACTGGCGCCGCCACCTCGACGACGACCAGATCTCGCGCTTCCAGCGTGAACTCTCGGCGATGGGCTACGCGTTCCAGTTCATCACCCTCGCCGGCTTCCACGCGCTCAACCACTCGATGTTCGAGCTCGCCCGAGGCTACGAGGAGCGCCAGATGGAGGCGTATGTCGAGCTGCAGGAGGCCGAGTTCGCCTCTGAGGCCAACGGCTACACCGCCACCAAGCATCAGCGCGAGGTCGGCACCGGCTACTTCGACCTGATCTCGACGGCACTCAACCCCGACTCGAAGACCCTCGCTCTCGTGGGCTCGACCGAATCCGAACAGTTTCACTAGGCCGCCAGGGCCACTCGCGCGAAGGAGCGCATCATGACCATTCTCACGACCGAACAGACCACCACCCGTACCGGCGGCCGCATCGAAATCCGCGGCACCATGCATCCTCGCTTCGACGAGGTGCTGACGCCCGAGGCGCTCGAATTCCTCGCCCAGCTGCACGACCGCTTCGGTCAGCGCCGCTGCAACCTGCTCGCGGCACGCGATGATCGCCGCCGCGAGATCTCGCAGGGGGCGAACCTCGACTTCCTCGCCGAGACCCGACACATCCGCGAGGATGCGAACTGGCAGGTCGCCGGCACGGGCCCGGGGCTCGAAGACCGTCGCGTCGAAATTACTGGTCCGACCGACCGCAAGATGACGATCAACGCGATGAACTCGGGTGCCAAGGTCTGGCTCGCCGACCATGAGGATGCGACGAGCCCGACGTGGTTCAACGTCATCGATGGCCAGCTCAACCTCGCCGACGCGATTCGCCGCCGCATCGACTTCACGGCCGACAACGGCAAGGAGTACCGCCTCGGCGAAACAACGCCGACGATCGTGTTCCGCCCGCGCGGGTGGCACCTGCCCGAGAACCACCTTCGCTACGTGGATGAGCGGGGCCAGTCGGGCGTCGTGTCGGCGTCACTCGTCGACTTCGGCCTCTACTTCTTCCACAACGCGAAGGAACTGCTCGCGACCGGCACCGGCCCGTACTTCTACCTGCCGAAGCTCGAGAATCACCGCGAGGCGCGCCTCTGGAACGACGTGTTCACCTTCGCCGAGCGCCACGTGGGCGTGCCGTACGGTTCGGTGCGTGCCACGGTGCTCATCGAGACGATCACCGCGGCCTTCGAGATGGAGGAGATCCTCTACGAGCTGCGCGACCACTGCGCCGGCCTCAACGCAGGCCGCTGGGACTACCTCTTCAGCATCATCAAGACGTTCCGCGACCGCTCGAAGCGCTGGGTGCTACCGAACCGTGGTCAGCTCACGATGACGCAGCCGTTCATGACCGCGTACACCGAGCTGCTCGTGGCGACGTGTCACCGTCGTGGGGCCTTCGCGATCGGCGGCATGGCCGCGTTCATCCCGAACCGCTCCGACCCCGAAGCGACCGCGCGTGCGCTCGAGAAGGTGTCGGCCGACAAGCGCCGCGAGGCGGCCGCCGGCTTCGACGGCTCGTGGGTGGCGCATCCGGGGCTCGTCGCGACCGCGCAGGCGGAGTTCGACGAGGTGCTCGGGGATGCGCCGAACCAGATTTCGCGCCAGCGCCCGGACGTGCATGTGACGGCGGCAGACCTGCTCGACCTGCGCATCGAGGGCGGCGAGATCACCGTTGAGGAGGGCCTCAAGGTGAACATCCGCGTGGCCATGCTCTACATCGCGAGCTGGCTGCGGGGAACCGGCGCCGCCGCGATCTACGGACTGATGGAGGATGCGGCGACGGCAGAGATCTCGCGCTCGCAGCTCTGGCAGTGGATTCACCAGGGCGTCGTGACGCAGGACGACGGGATTCCCGTGGTGCGCACTCGCATCGAGGGCTGCATCGAGCGTGTGCTGCGCGAGGACCTCGACCGCTTCGAGGGCGACCGTCTCGACGAGGCGGCCGGACTGCTCGCCGAGATCGTGCTCAGCGACGACTACCCGGCGTTCCTGACTATCCCGGCCTACAAGCACCTCACCAAGGACACGGTCCTCTAGCCCAAACAAGGGTTGAGTGGTCGGTTGTTGTAGTTCTGGCACCGCCAGAACTACAACAAC
>NZ_JASCYH010000071.1:0-4576 GCF_030011715.1 Gulosibacter sediminis
CCCCCGCGGGCAGCCCGGTGCCCGTCGCCGCGGCCCACGCGGTGCTCGACCTGCTCGCCGACGGCACCCTCGCCCGCAACGCAGCCGGGCTCGAGGCGCCCGCGCGGCAGCGGCTCGCCGAGGCCCGGGCGGCCGGGCGGCCCGGTGCCGCCGCGATTACCGAGGTGCGCGGCCGCGGCCTGCTGCTCGGCGTCGAGTTCGGTGACGCCGGTGGCAGCACGGGCGCCGAACTCGCCGCCCTCACCGTGTACCGCGCGTGGGAGCTCGGTTGCGTGCTCTACGTCGTGCGCGACAACGTGCTTGAAATCACGCCGCCGCTCGGCATCACCGACGTCGAGCTCGACGCCGGCCTCGACGTCATCCTCCGCGCCGCCGACGACGCGGTCGCGGGCGACGTGCCCCGCAGCATCCTCACCGAATTCGGCGGCTGGTAGCCGCGCCCGTCTCTATAGAAAGGAACGACAGTGCAACACTCCGGACTCTCCGTCGCCTTTGCCGCGGGCACGCGCCCGGTCGGCACCGAACTCACCGCCTCGATCGCACGGCTCATGGCCGAGCTGCGCGAGCTCGGCTCGGCCGCGGTCGACGTCACCTCGGTCGCGAACCCGAGCGCGTTCGCGCGCACCCTCAACGACAAGGCGCTCGTCGTCTACGTCGTGCCGGACGCGGCTGGAGAGGCCGAGCATGGCGACCTGCGCGAGTTCGTGCGCGCGATCCGCGCTGTCAATGCCGAGCTGCCGCTGTTCCTCTTTGGCGAGCAGCTCACCGCCCGCCAACTGCCGACCGAGGTGCTGCGCGAAATCGAGGGCGTCATCAACGCCTATGAGGACACCCCCGAATTTGTCGCGCGCACGCTGCAGCGCGAGGCGACGCGGTACGTCGAACGGCTCGCGCCGCCCTTCTTCCGCGCGCTGACGAACTACGCGAACGACGGGGCCTACTCGTGGCACTGCCCGGGGCACTCGGGCGGCACCGCGTTTCTCAAGTCGCCGGCCGGCACGCTGTTCCACCAGTTCTTCGGCGAAAACCTGCTGCGCAGCGACGTCTGCAACGCGGTTGAGGAGCTCGGGCAGCTGCTCGACCACACCGGCCCGGTCGCAGAGTCCGAGGCCCGCGCCGCCGAGACCTTCGGCGCCGACCACCTCTACTTCGTGACGAACGGCACGTCGACCTCGAACAAGATCGTCTGGAACTCGGCCGTCGGCCCCGGCGACATCGTGCTCGTCGACCGCAACTGCCACAAGTCGATCCTCCACGCCATCATGCTCACCGGCGCGATTCCGATCTACCTCATGCCCACGCGCAACCGCGCCGGCATCATCGGGCCGATCCCGCGCAGCGAGTTCGACCCGGCCGAGATCCGACGCAAGATCGAAGCGCATCCGTTCATTGCCGACAAGACCCGCACCCCGCGCATCCTCACGCTCACCCAGAGCACCTACGACGGCATCGTCTACAACGCCGCCGAGATCAAGCGCACGCTCGACGGTCATGTCGACGTGCTGCACTTCGACGAGGCGTGGCTGCCCCACGCGCGCTTCCACGAGCTCTATCGCGGAATGCACGCGGTCGACGATCGCGCCGAGCGCACCGAACGCTCGCTCGTGTACGCGACGCAGTCGACGCACAAGCTACTCGCGGGGCTGTCGCAGGCGTCGCAGATTCTCGTGCAGAACGCCGAGTCGTCGAGGCTCGACACGAACATCTTCAACGAGGCGTACCTCATGCACACCTCGACCTCGCCGCAGTACGCGATCATCGCGAGCTGCGACATCTCGGCCGAGATGATGCGCGGCGTCGGCGGGCACGCGCTCATCGAGGAGGCGATCACCGAGGCGATGGAGTTCCGCCGCGCGATCATCCGCATCGGCGACGAGCAGCCGGAGGGCGACTGGTGGTTCGGCGTGTGGGGGCCCGACACGCCGCCGCGCGAGGGGCTCGCCGAGCGCTCGGAGTGGGAGCTCACGAGCGAGCAGACGTGGCACGGCTTCGACGCAGTCGATGACGGCTTCACGATGCTCGACCCGATCAAGGTGACGCTGACCACGCCCGGCCTCTCGACCTCGGGGGAGTTTGGCGAGAGCGGGATTCCCGGGCTTGTGCTCTCGAAGTACCTCGCCGAACACGGGGTCGTCGTCGAGAAGACGGGGCTCTACTCGCTGTTCATTCTCTTCACGATCGGCGTCACGAAGGGGCGCTGGAACACGCTCATCGCCGAGCTGCACCGCTTCAAGCGGCTCTACGACCGCGACGTTGAGGTGCGCGAGGCGATGCCCGAGTTCGCCGACGAGCATCCGCAGTATGCCGAGCTCGGCCTGCGCGAGCTGTGCGATCGCCTGCACGCGGCCTACCGCGGCTTCGATATCGCGAACCTCACGACCGACATCTACCTGGATGCGCCGGAGGTTGCGCTGCTGCCGACGGATGCGTGGGCCGCGATGACCTCGGGCCGCATCGAGCACGTCGCGATCGACGACCTCGCGGGGCGCGTCACCGCCGTGCTGCTGACGCCGTACCCGCCGGGCATCCCGCTGCTCGTGCCGGGGGAGCGGGTGACCGAGCGCATCGTCGAGTACCTGCGGGTCGAGGCTGAGCTCGCGGCGCAGTTCCCTGGCTTCAACGGCATCACCCACGGCCTCGGCACGGCCGCCGACGGCACCCACACCGTCGCCTGCGTCGTCGAGTAGGGCGCTGGGGCGGTTTTCCTGCCGCAGAGTGTCCCCAACATCCCAGTTTTTCCGCGAAAAGTGGGATGTCGGGGACACCCTGTGCGGTCAACGTCACCCGCGAGGGCAACGGCTCTGACTATCCGATGCGGTTTTCTAGGTTTGCTGCGGTTGCGACCGCACCCACCGCGACCCCACTTGTCGCCCAGCGCACGGTCCTTCACAACGCGCGCAGCCCGCCCCACGAAAATACTGACTCTTCAGTCAGTTTTCGTAGAGTCGCGCTTACCGCGTCATCCATGGTGGCTGGCGCCAACTCAAGGGAGATTACATGTCGCACTTCATCGTCGTCGGCGCCGGTTCGGCCGGCTCGGTCGTCACCCGCCGCCTCATCGATGCGGGCCACCAGGTCACCTTGCTTGAGGCCGGTGGGTCGGACGTCAACTCCGCGATTCAAGACGTCGGCCGCCTCGGCGAGCTCTGGCTCAGCAAGGACGACTGGGGCTACTTCACGACCCCGCAGGCCGGCGCGGCCGACCGCAAGCTGCACTGGCCGCGAGGCAAGGTGCTCGGCGGCTCGCACTCGCTCAACGCCACTATCTGGGTGCGCGGCGCGCACGGCGACTACGACCGCTGGGAGCGCGAGGGCGCCCAGGGCTGGAGCTGGGCAGACGTTGCGCCCGTGTTCAAGCGCATCGAAAAGACCACGGTCGGCGACGACGAGCTGCGGGGCCGCGACGGACTGCTCGACATCACCGTCGACGGTTACCGGCACAATCCGGTCTTCGAAGCGATGCACGAGGCCGCGGTCGCGGCCGGCGTGCCCGCGAACCCCGACTACAACGGCGAGTCGATCGAGGGCGTCGGCTGGGAGCAACTCACCGTGCGTGACGGCGAGCGCTGCAGCTCCTACCGCGCCTACGTCGACCCGATCAAGGACCACGAGAACCTGACGATCCGCACCGGCGTGTGGGTGACGAAGCTGCTGCTCGATGGCGACCGCGTCACCGGCATCGAGGCTGAAATCGACGGCGCGACCGAGCAGTTCACCGCCGACGAGGTCATCCTCTCGGCCGGCGCGCTCGACACCCCGCGAATCCTGCTGCTCAGCGGCATCGGCCCGCGCGACCACCTCACCGAGGTCGGCATCGACGTGCAGCACGAGCTGCCGGGCGTCGGCGAGAACCTGCAGGACCACGTGCTCGCGCCGGTCATTGCGCAGACCACGACCCGCGACATCCCCGAGCGCGACGTCAACGAGCCGGTTTCACAGATGCACCACTTCACGACGTTCCGCGAGGGCTCCGACGTGCCAGACACCCAGCCGATCTACTTCGACGTGCCGATGGTGAGCGAGTTCCAAGAGCCGATCCCGAACGCGATCACCCTCCACGCCGGTCTGGTGCGCCCGACCTCGCGCGGCACGTTCCGCCTCGCGTCGAACGACCCCCACGACGTCGCGCTGCTCGACCCGCAGATTCTTTCGACCGACGAAGACATCACGAGCCTCGTCAACTCGGTGAAGCAGTGCCGCGAAATCGCGGCGCAGACCCCGCTCGCCGAGGGGTGGGGCGCCGTCGAGGTCTACCCCGGCCCCGAGGTGCAGACCGACGAAGAGATCGCCGCCTACGCCCGCAAGAACTGCGTGACCTACCACCACCAGGTCGGCACTTGCCGCATGGGCAGCGACGACCTCGCCGTCGTCGACCCGACGAGCCTCAAGGTGCGCGGCCTCGAGGGCGTGCGCGTCATCGACGCCTCGGTCATGCCCTCGGTCACGAGCGGCAACACGAACGCGCCGTCGGTCATGATTGGCGAGCGCGGCGCCGACTTCATCCTCGGCAACTAGCGCCACAACCCCATCAAGCCGGCCCACCGCATCCACCCCGACGAGGGCGGATGCGGTGGGC
>NZ_JASCYH010000072.1:0-4425 GCF_030011715.1 Gulosibacter sediminis
TTGTAGTTCTGGCGGTGCCAGAACTACAAAAAACGACCACTCAACCCCCTGCTAGCCAGGCGAACGGCGGTCGCCTATGGCCGAGAGCGTCGTTACGAGCGAGGCTTCCGGTTCCGGTTCTCGGCCAACGCGCTCTCGTCGGCGCGCATCGCATCCACTTCCGCAGCGTCCGGGCCCCGAAGAACCGCTGCGCGAGCAGCCGCATCCGCGTTGCCAGCAGCATCCCCTGCAGTAGCATCCTCGCCAGCGGCATCCCCAGCCCGATACTTGCCGGGGCCGACCAGCACGATCAGGCCGGTCTCGAGCTGCCGGCCGAGCACCGAGTTCTTGCGCCCGACCAGGAAATACCAGACGAGCACGACGGCAGTCCAGAGCGCGAACATGAGGATGGTAATGGGCCGAAGATCCTTGATAATCCAAACGCAGCCGGCCACCGTGAGCACCGGGATGAGCGGATGCAGCGGCAGGCGGAACTTGCGATCGAGGCCGGGTTCGCGGTGGCGCAGCACCATGACGGCGATCGCGACGACGAGGAACGCCATGAGCGTGCCGATGCTCGTCATCTCGGCGAGGAAGTTGATGGGGATCACTCCGGCGAGCACCGCGACCGCCGACCCGACGATGACGGTGTTCGCGATCGGGGTACCAGTGCGCTTGTTCACGCGGCCGAAGATGCGCGGCGCCATGCCGTCGCGCGACATCGCGTAAAGGATGCGCGTCTGGCCGTAGAGCACGACGAGCGTCACCGAGAAGATCGAGATGACCGCGCCGACCGCAAGCACCGTGCCGGGCCACGAGGCGCCGACGATCCGCTCGAGAATCACGGCGAGCCCCGCCGACTGCCCCTCGAACTCGGCGGCCGGCTGTGCGCCGAGCGCCGTAATGACGACCATGAGGTACACGGCCGTGACGACGACGAGGGCCGAGATGATCGCGATCGGCAAGTTGCGGCGTGGATTCTTCGCCTCCTCGCCCGTCGTCGACACCGCATCCAGCCCGACGTACGAGAAGAACACGATACCGGCGCCCGTCATGACACCCGAGAAACCGAACGGCGCGAACTCGGCGAAGTTGTCGACGTTCCAGCCGGTCACGGCGATCGCAGCAAAGAACACGAGCACGGCGAGCTTGAGCGACACCATGATCGTGTTCGCGATCGCCGACTCCGAGGTACCGCGAATGAGCAGCAGCATGCACATAACGACGAGCAGCACTGCGGGCAGGTTGATGACGCCGCCCTCTTCGGACGCGGCCGAGATCGCCTGCGGCAGCTCAAAGCCGAACAGGTTGAGCAACAACTGGTTCACATACTGCGCCCAGCCCACCGCCACAGCGGCGGCCGAGACCCCGTACTCGAGCAACAGGCAGGCAGCGACGCCCATCGCCGGCAGTTCGCCGAGCGTCGAATACGCGTAGCTGTACGACGATCCGGCGACCGGCACGCTGCTCGAAAGCTCGGCATAGCAGAGCGCCGATAGCCCCGCGACGGCGCCCGCGATGACGAACGACCAGATCGCCGCCGGGCCAGCAATCGGCACGACCTCCGACAGGATGAAGAAGATGCCCGTGCCGACCGTCGCACCGACGCCCATGAACGTGAGCTGGAGCAGTCCCATACTGCGAGGCAGCAACCCCGTGCTAGTTCCGGGTTCGGCAGGAACGGGCTTCACCCGAAACAGTTGTTGCGCGAGGGTCGATCGAGGCATCGTACTGTTTTACTCCAGACTGCGTTGTCGGTGCGCCATTTCGGCGGGGGGTACCGGTCGCGCAGCACTCGCATCCGCTGCACGGTGGGCTCGATCGCGCCCCGCACATGCCCGGTCGGCGACGCCGCGACGGCCTGCAAGAACGCGACCGTCTCGGCCGTGATCTCTTCGCCGGGAATCACGTTCGGGATGCCCGGCGGGTACGCCGCGAGGGTGTCGGCCGACACGCGGCCGATCGCGGCGCTCGCGTCGACGAGCTCCGAGTCGGCGAAGTAGGCCTGCCGTGCGGTGCGGCGCAGCGCGCCGGGTTCTGGCAGCGTCGGGAACGCGACCTTCGTCTCGCCGCGCACGAGGGTGGCCTCGGGCGACGTGATGACCTCGATGAGCGCGTGGAACACGGCCGCGTAGTCGGGCACCTTGCCGGCACCCACGATTGCGACGATCGACGTCGCGGTCGACATCTCGAAGAAGAGCGCGTGCCGGTTGATGAGCTGCTGCCGTACCCAGTGCCCGCTGAGCCCGGCGACAGACACGTCGAGCACGATGTGCAGCGGGTCGACGTCGACGATGTCGTCGAAGCGGCCGAACGAGTCGCTGAGCACGCCGACGCGGCCATCGGCCCGCACGACGTCGCGGAACGCATTCGCGGCCTCGATCGACGCGCCGATCTGCACGCGACCGTTCACGAGCGCGTGCCGGGCGATGTCGAGGGATGCGCGCAGCAGCGCCGAGGAGGAGGTCGAGGCGGTCATCGACATGGCGCGATTGATCTGCGCCTCGAGCGCGTCGGCGAACGGCCCGTCGGCGAGATGGAGCATCGCCGACTGCGTCAGCGAGCCCGCGAGCTTGTGCGTGCTCGAGATAACGAGGTCGGCCCCGAGCGCGATCGGCGACGCGGGCAGCCCGTCGTGGAAGCCGAAGTGCGGGCCCCAGGCGCCGTCGACAATGAACGGCACGCCGTGCGCGTGCGCGAGCTCGGCAAGGGCGGCGAGGTCGGCCGCCGCACCGAAGTAGCTCGGCGAGACGACGTAGACCGCGGCGAGCGGCACGCCGGAGGCGTCGGCGCGCTCGAGCGCGTCGGCGAGCGCCGCGAGCGTGATGCCGTGCGCGACACCGTGCTCGTGGTCGATGCTCGGCATGACGTAACTCGGCACGAGGTCGGCGACGAGCATCCCGCCGATGAAGCTCGAGTGCACGCTGCGCTGCATGACGATGCCCTCGCCGAGGCCGCGCAGCGCGAGGGCGACGGTGCGGTTCGCCTGCGAGGCGCCGTTCGTGAGAAACCAGGTTCGGCGGGCGCCCCACGCCTCGGCCGCGAGCGCGAGCGCCTGGTCGTAGGGCGAGTTGTCACCGAGGTCGACGTCGTCGACGAGCATCGGAATGTCGAGCTGCAGCAGCCGCTCGCCGAAGAAGTCGGCGAGGCGCCCGCTCACGCCGGTCGCGGTGCCGCCGTGGCCCGGCACCATGAGCTGCGTCGAGACCGTGCGCGCGTGCCGCTCGAGCGCATCCGCGTACGGCGTCGTGCGCTGGGCCGCGCTCGGCGCCGGCGCGCGCGTCGCGTCGAGATCGCGGTGAGCTGAGCGGGCGAGTTCGGAGATCGACATGGGGCCAAGTCTGCCGCCGAGCAGCCCCCGGCAGAATCCCTCACCTGCCTGCCGACTCACATACCCAGGCTGTTATTCTCGGAGTTAGCAAAAGCTGTGCTATTAGAGGGGCGCGGATGCTCGACCTACGCCAGTTGCAAGCCCTGCGCGCCGTGCACGACGCGGGCTCGGTCACGGGCGCCGCCCGCGCGCTCGCCTGGAGCCAGCCCACCGTCGACTATCACCTGCACGCGCTCGAGGCGCTCGTCGGAGGCCCCGTGCTCGAGCGCACGCCGCGCGGCAGCACCCCGACCGAGGTCGGCGCGTTGCTCGTCGAGCGCGGCGACGAGATTCTCGCGCTGAGCGAGCGAGCGGTGGCGGATGCGCGCGAACTGCAGCGCCGCGGCCGCACGACCCTGCGGTTCGGCACCTATCCGACCGCCGCCGCGTTGCTGCCCGAGATCGTCGCCCGGGTGCGGGCCACCGGCCGCGAGCTCGAGGTCGTGTTGCATGAGGTGCCGCAGTTGCTCGACGGCCTGCACCGCGGCGAGCTCGACGCGCTGCTCGCGTACTCGGTGCCGACGATCGCGCTCGCGGTGCGGCCCGAGTTCGAGGTGTCCGAGGTGTATCGCGATCCGCTGCACGTCGCGCTACCCGCCGACCACCCGCTCGCCGCGGCCGAGTCGCTCGACACCGCGGCGCTGCGGAGCCTGCACGAGCTGCCGTGGGTGCTCGGGTCAAGCGAGCGCGACCCCATGGATGTGCTGCTGATGGCGACGTTCGAAGAGACAGGTCTGCGCCCCGAGGTGTCGATTCGCACCGACGACATGCAGGTGATGCTCGCGATGGTCACCGCGCGACTCGCGGTATGCCTCGTGCCGCGGCTCGCGGCGCCGGCGCCGCCGCCGGGCGTGGCGCTCGTGCCGATCGCCGACGCGTCGTTCGCGCGGACCCTGCTCGCGGTCGTGCCGAAGGATGCGCGCCGCGCCGGCCTCTCGATGCGGCAGCTGCGCACGCACCTCGCCGCCGCCATCGCAGGGGGGTGGGGGGGGGGGGGGGGGGGGGGGGGGGGGGGGGGGGGGGGGGGGGGGGGGGGGGGGGGGGGGGGGGGGGGGGGGGGGGGGGGGGGGGGGGGG
>NZ_JASCYH010000073.1:0-4224 GCF_030011715.1 Gulosibacter sediminis
CCCCCCCCCCCCCCAGTGTGCGTGTTTTTTTTTTTTTTGTACCCCCCCCCAAAAAAAAAAAAAACCCCCACCACTCAACTGTGTTTCGGGAAGGGTTAGAAGGCCCAGTCGTCGTCTTCGGTGTTTTCGGCCTTGCCGATGACGTAGGACGAGCCCGACCCCGAGAAGAAGTCGTGGTTCTCGTCGGCGTTCGGCGAGAGCGCCGACAGGATCGCCGGGTTCACGTCGGTCACGGTCGACGGGAACATCGCCTCGTAGCCGAGGTTCATCAATGCCTTGTTCGCGTTGTAGTGGAGGAACTTCTTGACGTCCTCTGACCAGCCGACCCCGTCATAGAGGTCGTGCGTGTAGGCAACCTCGTTCTCGTAAAGCTCGTACATGAGCCCGAAGGTCCAGTCCTTGAGCTCGTCGCGACGCTCCTGCGATTCGCGCTCGAGCCCCTGCTGGTACTTGTAGCCGATGTAGTACCCGTGCACGGCCTCGTCGCGAATGATGAGGCGAATGAGGTCGGCGGTGTTCGTGAGCTTCGCGTGCGACGACCAGTACATCGGCAGGTAGAAGCCCGAGTAGAAGAGGAACGACTCGAGGAGCGTCGAGGCGACCTTCTTCTTCAGCGGGTCATCGGCGTGGTAGTAGTCGAGAACGATCTGTGCCTTCTTCTGCAGCAGCGGGTTCTCGCGCGACCAACGGAACGCGTCGTCGATCTGCGGCGTGTTCGCGAGCGTCGAGAAAATCGACGAGTAGCTCTTCGCGTGCACCGACTCCATAAACGCGATGTTCGTGTAGACGGCCTCCTCGTGCGAGGTCACGGCGTCGGGGATCAGCGAGATCGCGCCGACCGTGCCCTGCAGCGTGTCGAGCAGGGTGAGCCCCGTGAACACGCGCATCGTGAGGGTCTGTTCCTCCGGGGTCAGCGTCGCCCACGACTGAATGTCGTTCGACAGCGGAACCTTCTCGGGCAGCCAGAAGTTGTTGGTCAGCCGGTTCCAGACCTCAAGATCTTTATCATCCTGGATCCGGTTCCAGTTGATTGCCTCCACGTGCGTGAGCAGGTGATCACCCATAGAAACGCTCCTCCTTGTCGCGACGAGTCTAGCCCGAGTGGAGGGCCGACCCGGGTGTAAACACGGGCCCCAGCCATTCGATTCCGCCCGCGGTGAACACACTACGAATCGAAGCCGAGCCCGACCGCATCCATGGTGCGCAGCCAGAGGTTTCGCCGCCCCGTTTCATCCTCGCGCGCCATCGACCAGCGCGAAACGTTCACGCCCAACGCGCGGGCGGGCTCGGGCGGGAATCGCAGCGGATGCTTGCGCACGAGGTCGAGCGCGAGGCGGTCGGTCTGCTCCCCCGCCAGCTGGTCGAGCATGACCTGCGCGCCGAAGCGCGTGGCCGCGACGCCGAGGCCCGTGAACCCGACCGCGTACGCGATCCGCCCGCGCGAGACAACGTCACTCGTCACGCAGAACTGCGTCGAGGTGTCGATCATGCCGCCCCACTGATGCGTGAATCGCACCCCGCGCAGTTGCGGGTAGGTCGCGAAGAAGTTGCGCTCGAGCGTCGCGAACGTCTCGGCCCGCTGCGTCAGTGCCTCGCTGCGGCGCGAGCCAAAGTAGTAGACGGCGTCGTAGCCGCCCCAGAGGATCCGGCCGTCGTTGGTCTTGCGGTAGTAGTGGAACTGGTTGCCCGCATCCGAGAGCCCCTCCTGCCCGGTCCAACCGATGCTCGCAAACTGCTCTTCGCTGAGTGGCTCGGTCATGAGCGCGTAGTCGTACACCGGCACGGTGACACCCGCGAGTCGGCGCAGGAGCGACGGATACGCGTTCGTCGCGAGCACGACCTGCTTCGCGCGGATGCTCCCCCGTTCGGTGTGCGCCCGCAACTCGCTCGCGTGGTCGAGTCGGCGCACGACGCTGTGTTCGCAGACCTCGACACCCGCTGCGAGCACCGCATCCAGCAGTCCAAGCGCGAGCTTGTACGGGTCGACCGTCGCACCGGCCGAGGTGTGGGTCGCCGCGACGTACGCCGGCGACTTCGTGAACTCGCCGATGCGGTCGGCACCGATGAAGGTGGTCGGCTCGCCGTGGGCGGTCGCCTCGGGCGCGAACTCCTCAAGCGCATCCGCTTGCCACTGGGTGCGGGCAAACGTGAGGTTGCCTGCCTCGGACCAGTCGCAGTCGAGGCCAAGCCGCTCGATGTCGGCTCGCATGGCCGCAAAGTTGTCTTCGCTAATGCGCGCGATCTCACTCGCCTGATCTGGCCAGCGTTCCAGCGCATTGCCGATGCCGTGACTGATGCTCGGCTCGACGAAACCGCCGTTGCGGCCACTCGCAGCATGGCCGATCGTGCCTCCCTCGAGCAGGGTGATGCGGCGGCCGGGCTCGCGTTCGGCGGCGAGCAAGGCCGTCCACAGGCCGGTGTAACCGCCGCCGATGATGAGCAGGTCGGTGTGCTGATTGCCGTGCAGCGACGGCTGCGCGACGCGCTTCGGTGCGCGGTCGATCCAGAATGAGCGAGCTATACGGTCGTGCATCGGTGCCACGGGTGCATCCCGGCAAGAGGCCGGACGGGCGACTGCACCCTCTCCCTACCGTCCAGACGGTACAGTATCAGGCCGGGAGTTCGCCACCACCACGCCAGTAGACTGTCGCAATGACTTCGCCAGGAGCAGCACCCGCAGCCGGCACCGAGCGAAACCGACGTCGCGACCTCCTCATCGCCTACGCCGATCTCGTACTCGAAGAGGGCGAGCGCGCCGCGACCCTCGATGCCGTAGCCGCCCGCGCCGGCGTCTCAAAGGGTGGGCTGCTCTATCACTTTCCTAGCCAGCGCAAGCTTCGGCACGGGCTCGCCGAGTTCTACCTCCAGCAACTCCATCTCGAGATCGAAGAGCTCCAGGCCTCCGGCGAGTCGCCCGCGCGCTGGTACCTTCGCACCTCATCCGACTATCTCAGTGAGCTCGAACGCATCACCGCCGCGCTCGTGGCGATCGAGAACACGAGCACCGACGAAATTCGCGAGACGCTGCAGCGCGGGCGGGACCGCTGGGCCGACCTCATCCGTGACGAACTCGGGGATGATCTCACGGTCGTCGTAATCCAGCTCGGCGACGGCATCGCCTATAACGCACAGGTCGACGGCACCGGCGATGCGGGCGGCAGCCCGAGCGAGTTTGGCACCTCTGCGCGCGCCGAACGTCTACTGGATGCGCTGCACGAGTATCGCGCGAGCGAATCCGCGACCTAGCCGACAACACAGGTACCCTGGCCAATCACACGCGCACCCCGCGCATCCGCTTGCGCACCCCAGGCGACGCTGCTGGTCGCTGATCTGGTGTCACTCATCAAGACCGCGACGATCAAGATCAGCTTGGAGGTGCGGTTGCTCCATGCATGCGCGGTGCCTCGCCGCCCGGCCGAGTCGCCCGGCAGCAGGCGCACCCATTCATTCCTGCGCACGAGGTACAGCTCGCGGTCTTCGACGGTGATGATGTCGAGCGTCTCGGCGCCCGCGATACCTTGGACGAGCCGAACACCTGCGGCGCCGTTCGCGCACGGCGCGTTCGCTAGTACCCGGCTGCGGCGAAGGCGCGCGCGTAGATGTCGCGGATGCACGCCTGCTTGCGCGCGTTGTACTCCATGACCGTTTCGGCGCCGGCGGTGGCGATGCGCGACGCCGCACGCTTCACCTCTGCGTAGCACTCCCGGTCGACGTCGTCGCGGCGCAGGTGATCGCGAAAAATGCGATGCTTCCACGGTTCGGGTGAGTCCGGCGAGAAGACGTGCACGTTCGCCACCGGGTTCGCGTGTTTCACGAGGCGATGCTCGTGCCACCAGGGTTCGCGTACGGTGAGCACGAATCCGGCACCCTCGAGCGCTGGCAGCCAGCCCGCCTCATCCCCCGGATCTGCCACGATGAGGTCGGCGTCGATCACCGGCTTCGCGGGCAGCTCCGGCACCGACGTCGACCCGACGTGCTCAAGCGCGAGCACGCGCCCGCCAAGAGCAGTTCGGATGCGCGCGGCGAGTTCGTCGAACCGTCGCGGCCACTCGGGGTCGGGCTCGGCGACGACGATCGGCTCGCGCGTCTGCGGCACCACCCACGGCGACTCCCCCGCGGGCGGCTCGTCGTCGGCAAACTCAAGAATCTCAGCAGCAGTCGGCACCCGCTCACCCTACTCGGGGGTTGAGTGGTCGTTTTTTGTAGTTTTGGCACCGCCAAAAC
>NZ_JASCYH010000074.1:0-4193 GCF_030011715.1 Gulosibacter sediminis
AGTGCTCACCGGAGGCCTTGGCCTCATCGAGCATCCGCAGGGCGCGCTCGCGCATCTCGGGAGAGTACTTCTGGTTCATCGTGTTCCATCCTTGCTTCAAGAACGGAACGAAACCCAGGCCGATTCAGATGTGGGTGTGAGCCGTCCGAGGCGAGCCTGGCGACGACGGCGGTGGTAGGTCCCTTCGATCCAGGTCACGATCGCCAACCGGAGCTGCTCGAACGAGGTCCAGCGGCGCCGGTTCAGCACGTTCTTCTGCAGGAGGGGTGAGATGAGTTGGGAGCAAGCCCTGCGTATGAAGAACTGGTGGCCCGCCCCCACTGGGCGGGCCACCGGGCCTCAGATCAGTTCGGTCTGCCGAGGGGGCATCTGGTGCTGCATCGGTGCCTCACCGGCAACCGTCCGCGACAGGAAGCCCTCGCCGGTGAAGTGGCCGTTGCGGGCGCGGAAGTCGTAGGCGTAGTCCGGCCAGATCAGCGTCAACTTGCCCGATCGGGGGTCGACGTACCAGGACTGACAGCCGCCGTCCACGAGCCAGACCGTAGTCGCGGCGCGCTCCTGGATCTTGTCGACGTACTCCTCCTGGGCCATCTGCTGCGGGACCAACGTTCGGATGCCCTCGCGGTCGACGCGGTCAAGCGCCTCGAGGATGTAGGTGATTTGGGACTCGATGCTGTAGACGATCGAGTTGTGTCCCAGCGAAGTGTTGGGTCCATTGATCGCGAACAGGTTCGGAAAGCCCGCGACTGCCGTGGAGTCGAAGGCGGCCATGCCGGTCGACCAGTGCTCGGCCAGACTGCGGCCGGCGCCATCACGGATGTGGTCGGCGAAGGGCGGCTGGGCGGCCTCGAAGCCAGTGCACAGGACGATCGCGTCCACCTCGTAGGATTCCCCGCTCGCGCCTTCCACCCGGTTGCCCTCGACGCGGACGAGTGCGCTGGCCTCGAGGGTCACGTTCTCGCGCGTGAGGGCGGGGTAGTAGGCATTGGAGACCAGCACCCGCTTGCAGCCGGGGATGTAGTGCGGCGTCAGCTTCTCGCGCAGCTCCTCGTCGGCGACCTGACTGGCCAGGTGTCCCAGTGCCTGGTTGCGGACCTGGTCGAGTGCTGCTGGCACGCCACGGCGCTGCGCGTAGTTGGACTCGGCGAACCAGAAGATGTCGTCGCGTTCGCGCTGCATGGTCTGTGGGGCGCGCTCGAACATGCGTCGGGTGGCCGCAGAGTAGGGCTTGACCAGCCGCGGGATGACCCAGGCCGGTGTGCGCTGGAAGACCACCAGCTCGTCGACCGCCTCGGCGATCGCCGGCACCACCTGGATGGCCGAGGCACCGGTGCCGACGACCGCGACGCGCTTGCCGGTGAGGTCGACGCCGTGGTCCCAGCGCGCGGAGTGCATGATCGGCCCTTCGAAGGCTTCCAGGCCGGGAATGTCGGGCAGGCTCGGGTCGGCCAGGTGACCGGTGCCGGTGATCAGCCAGCGGCCGGTGTAGGTGCCACGCGGGGTGCGGACGACCCAGCGTTCGGCGTCCTCGTCCCACTGGGCGTCCTCCATGGTGGCCCCCAGGCGCAGGTGTGGACGCAGCCCCTCGTCCTCGGTGAACTTGAGGATGTAGTCCTGGATCTCGGCGCCCGGGGCATAGAAGCCGGACCACTGCGGGTTCGGGGCGAAGGAGAAGCTGTACAGGTGGCTGGGGACGTCGCAGGCTGCACCGGGGTAGGTGTTGTCCCGCCAGGTGCCGCCCACCTCGTTCTCGCGTTCGATGATGATGAAGTCGTGACGGCCGTGGCGCTTGAGTTGTGCGCCCATGCCCAGGCCTGCGAAGCCGGAGCCGATGATGAGGATCTCGGCTTGTTCGTCGCGCGATGTGGTGGTGGCAGGAGCGGTGAGAGTGGAGGTCGTGGTCATGGCTCAGCTCCTCAGGAGTGGGTCTCGGGGATGATGGCGCCGACCGGGTGGCGGTCGGGCTCGCGCAGGAACAGATCGACGATGTGCATCAGCTCGGCGGGGCGCTCGAGGAAGAAGGCGTGGCCACTGGTGATGTAGGTCAGTCGGGCGTCGTCGATGGCCCCCAGGAGTTCGTACTGGTGATGGGCGGGCACCATCATGTCGTCGGTGCAGTTGACGATGAGGGTTCGGGCAGTGATGGCTCCGACCGACTCGGAGATGTCGATGCGAGCATTGAGGTCCATCTGCTGCGCCAGGAAGGCCGTGGGCTTGAGCGTGGCGAGCGCACCTTCCAGCATGGCGGGGGTCAGGGCGCGCAATGCTGGGCCGGAGAAGCCGCAGAATGCGGTGTAGCGGGCCAGGGCATCGTGGTCGCTGTCGTAGAGCGTGCGCCAGACCTGGTTGCGCAGTCGCTGCTGGGCATCCGTGGTGATCCAGCCGGCCACCAGGACGAGGTGCTGCACGCGCTTGCCGAGTTCGGCAGCCAGCTGCGCGGCCACCACGGCGCCGAGGGAGTAGCCGACCAGGTCAAAGGGGGTGTCGACGCCGAGTGCCGCGTCGACGGCGCCGCGGACCTGGCTGACCAGGTGGTCGAGGCTGAGCTCGGTGTCGGGATCGGCGAGGGGGGACCAGTCGACCGCGATGACCCGGGTGCGGGTGGCCATCATCGGGAACAGGTGTCCGAAATGGGTGGCCGTGGTGCCACCAGAGCCGTGGACGAGGACGAGGGGGCGTTCCAGCTCGCCCTCGGCGACTGAGTCGAACCAGGTGACCCGGGCACCGTCGACTTCGACGCTGTGGGTTTGGGTGGCATCGGTGAAGGGCATGCGACCTCCTCGTCGCTTGTAATCCAATAATCGGATCAACGTGATCGATCTTTGATCGCTTGTTGGTTTCATAACAAGGTATAGGGCGCTTGCCTCAGGGTCAACAGGTTCGACATCATTTGGAAAAGTCCATCTAATGAACTAACTGGTATCCGGCATGATTGGCGTATGACTTTGCCTCAGCCGCCAGTAGGTGTCCTGCCCCGCGCGACCCTGGTCATGGACCTGCTGCGTCGCGGCGGGGACGCGGGCGCGCGTCTCAACGAACTGGTCCAGGCCACCGGGCTGCCCCAGCCCACGGTGCACCGGCTGCTCGCAGACCTGGCGGAGTCGGGTGCCGTCGCGCGTCGCGGCCAGTCCTACGTCGTCGGTGAGCGTTGGGGAGAGGTGGGGCTGGAGACCACCATCCCCGGCTGCGTGGCTGACCGCGAACGCACCCGGCAGGTGCTGCAACGAGCGGCCGATGTCGTGGGCGACACCATCTACCTTGCGGCACGAACCCTCGGTGGGGTGGGCTACTGCATGCGCTGTGACGGGGACTCGCCGGTACGCGTGTTCACCGTCGAGGTCGGCGAGGTGAAGCCGTTGGCGTCCAGCTACGCGGGTCTGGCTCTGTTGTCTGGGCTGCCCACCGAACGGCGCAACCGAGAAGTCGAGGAGGTCGTGGCCCGGATGCCTGCACGCTGGGGCGAGCGCGACCCCGACATGGTGCGCGAACGCCTGCACCTGCTGCTCGGCCAGATGGATGAGCGTGGCTGGTGCGGAGGTGTGGCCGTCGTCCCGGGCGTGGCCGGCGCCGCCTGTTGCGTGCCCAGGGGCTTCAGCATTCCGCGGGTGGCCTTGACCATCTCCGCTGCCGAGCAGCGCATGCCGACTGAGCGAGTTCCCGAGGCGGCGGAGGTTTTGCTGGAGGCGGCCGCCGAACTGGCCGAGATCGGCGGCTGAGATGGTGCAGCTGCGGCGCTACCAGGTCTCCGACGCGGCTGCGAGGCGTGAGATCTTCCGGCGGGCGGTGCGGGTGACTGCCGCGCGGTACTACACGCCCGAGCAGGTCGAGGCGTGGGCTCCGGTCGAGGGGGTCCTGGAGCGGGCTGGCCTGGACGTTGATCATGGCCAGGCCGAGCCCCTGCTCGGCGGTCAAGTGATCGAGTTCGTGGAGATCGAGGTCGCTGGCGCGGCGGATGAGGGCGTATGCCCGGCTGATCGGTGAGTACGTGGTGGGTGTCTGGGTGTTGGTCATGGGGTCATCCTCGGGGCTGGTGGTGCTGGAGGGTAGGACTGTGGACAGCGACATGTGAATCGGCCTGGGTTTCGTTCCTATCGGTTTCCCTGTCCGGCGGTCGCCGGGAGGCCTGATTCGAGGTCAGCGTAGTACGCGTCCTCGATCTCGATCGGGGTGCGCATGCCGAGTTCGCCGTGCAG
>NZ_JASCYH010000075.1:0-4189 GCF_030011715.1 Gulosibacter sediminis
ACGGGCGCCTCGAACACCTCCGCGGCTCGGCCCTGGGCTTCCGCAACCTGACTCACTACATCACACGGTCACTGCTCGAAGCCGGCGGCTTCAGACCACTCCTACACCCTCGATTGCGATGAGCCCGATTACTTTGAAAAAAGTGCCTTTGATCAGGGAAAATATAAGCGCACCGAGTTTCCCTTTCGCTATTTCGGCGAAAGGGAAACTCGGTGCGCTCGTGGTGCGGCGCGACTAGCGCATCAGGGCCTCCAGGGCGGTCGCGAGGGCGACGGAGCCGACCTCGG
Source organism: Gulosibacter sediminis (assembly GCF_030011715.1). Lineage (NCBI taxonomy): Bacteria > Bacillati > Actinomycetota > Actinomycetes > Micrococcales > Microbacteriaceae > Gulosibacter > Gulosibacter sediminis. The sequence goes on from NZ_JASCYH010000075.1 coordinate 288, forward strand.
CGTCGTCGTCGGAGGTGCCCTCGTCGGGGGCGTGTGAGGTGCCGGAGGGGTTGCGTACGTAGAGCATCCCGGTGGGGATCACGCCCGCGAGCACACCCGCGTCGTGCCCAGCGCCGGTGTCGAGCACGGGCGCATCCGGCAGGGCTGCCTCGAGCTGGGCGCGGAGGTCGGCGTCGAAGCGCACCCCGCCGCTGAACGACTCTTCTTGGAGTTCGACGGTGCAGCCCTCGCGCTCGCCGGAGGCGCGGATGCGTTCGGTGATCTGCTCGAGCAACTGGCGCACGACCGACTCGTCGCGGTGTCGCAGGTCGAACCAGAGGTCGGACTGCGAGGCGATGACGTTCGTGCCGCCGGGAAGCGCACGGAGGCGACCGACGGTGCCCCGCGCCTCGGGCGTCTGCTCGGCGGCCTCACGCACCGCGAGGATCGCGTCGGCGAGCACTACGACCGGGTCTTGGCGATCCTGCATCCGCGTCGTGCCGGCGTGGTCGCCGCGGCCGCGAATCGCAATGTGCCAGCGGCCGTGCGCGAGGATCGAGCTACCAACCGCAACCGGCTGCCCGAGGTCTTCGAGGCCGCGGCCCTGCTCGACGTGGAGCTCGACGAAGGCATGAACGTCGGCGAAGCGCTCCGGGTCGGGGCCGATCGCGTCGGGATCGATGCCAGCCGCACGGGCCGCGTCGGGGAAGGTGACGCCGTCCGCATCCGCGAGGCTGCGCGCGCGTTCGGGTGTCAGTGCGCCGGAGGCGAGGCGGCTGCCGAGGCAGGGCACGCCGAAGCGCGAGCCCTCTTCCTCTGGGAACACGACGAGGGCGAGGGGCCGGGCCGGGAACTCGGTCGCCTCGCGCAGTAGGTCGAAGGCGCGCAGCGCGCTGACGACGCCGAGCGGGCCATCGTAGGCGCCGCCGCCGGGCACCGAGTCGAGGTGGCTGCCGGTGATCACGGCGCCGGCGCGGTCGCCGCTCGCGGGGAGCCACCAGGCCCAGACGATGCCGTTGCGGTCGAGTTCGACCTCGAGGCCGCGGCGGGTGGCCTGCTCGATGAACCAGCTGCGCAGCTCGAGCTCGGCCTCGCCGAGGCCGGGGCGGCTGTAGCCGCCGCGAACCGGGTCGCGACCGATCTCGGCGAGCTCGGCGAGGAGGTCTGCGGTGGGCGTGCTCATCGGGTCACCGCCCAGGCCGGCGAGGTCACGGCGAAGCGCGGGTGCGCGGTCGCGCCGAAGACGAGCTCGGCGATGAACTCGCCGATCAGCGGCGCGAACTTCGCGCCGTGACCCGAGCACGGTGACGCGATCACGAGGCCCTCGGCGGCGTCGAGCAGGAAGTCCTCCTCGGGCAGCATCGTGAACAGGCAGGTCGTCTCGGCGTAGGGCTCGGGGACAAGGCCTGGCAGCACCTCGCGCACGTAGTCGATGATTCGCTCGCGGTTTGCGGGGTCGATCTCGCCGGTCTGCGTGCTGCCGTCGGCGATCGGCGTGCCGCCGAGGAACTCGGCGAGCTTCTGGCCGCGGAAATTGGCGTCGCGACCGCCGGGCAGGCTGTAGGTAAGGATGCGCTCGGACTTGTGGATGAATGTCGGCCAGCTCGTCGGGGCCCCCGGTTTGGGCTCGCCGATATCGGCCGCGTCGCGGTAGGGGAAATGGTAGGCGTTCTCCTGAGTCACGACCGCCTGGGGGAGTCGGTCGATGAACGCGCTCGGCAGCTCAGTCTCGGCGAGCAGCTTCGAGAGCCATGCGCCCGCGGCGACGACGACCTGCGCCGCGCGAATCGTCGCGCCAGTCGTCGAGGTGACGAGGTAGCTGGTGCCGTCGCGGCGGATGCTCGCGGCCTCCCAGTGCTCGTGGAGGCGCGCCCCGGCCTCGATCGCGAGGCGCAGCTGCGCGCGCACGGTCGACTCAGCGTCGATGACGCCGCCGCCCGGCTGCCACAACACCTCCGTGTCGAAGTTGATGCCGGGCCAGCGCTCGGCCGCGTCCGAGGCGGGAATGAGCTCGTGGTCGATGCCGACCTCGTCGAGCACGCCCGCCAACTGGCGCGGGTTGCGCCGCACACCGAAGTCGAGGGCGCCGCCGGGCGTGATGAGCTGCTCGCCCGAGAGGCGCTCGAGCTCGTCGTACCTCCTGCGAGCCTGCTTGACGAGGTCGGTGTAGAACGGGTCGGGGTACGCGTAGCGGAAGATGCGGGCTGAACCGTGCGAGCTGCCGTGCTCGCTCGCGGCGGTGTCGCGCTCGACGACCGTCACCTCGGTGCCGCGCGCGGCGAGTTGATGCGCCGCGGCCGAGCCCATTAGGCCGGCGCCGATGATCAGCACCTGCGTCGAGTCCTGCTCCGTCATAGTGTGTGTGCCCACCCGTCTCGGCCTGTCGCGACCACCGTTCGTGGCCGTCGCGGCGCGTGGGACAAGTACACCGGTCGATAGGTTCGATGTCCAATACCTATGTCACTCTGATTAATAGTGTTCGGCTATCGTCGAGGAATGGAACTTCGCCAGCTTCGGTACTTCTCGGTGCTCGCTGAGGAACTGCACTTCGGTCGCGCCGCCGAGCGGCTGCACATGTCGCAGCCGCCGCTCAGCGTGCAGCTGCGCAAGCTTGAAGATGAGCTCGGGGTGCCGCTGCTCGACCGCTCGACGCGGCGGGTCGAGCTGACTGCCGCGGGGCTCGAACTGCAACAGCGGCTGGCGCAGGTACTGCCGCTGCTCGACGAAGCACTGACCGGCCTCGACGAGGTGCAGCTTGGCATGCGTGGCCGCGTGGCAATCGGCTTCGTAAGCTCGGCGAGCTACACCCTGCTGCCCGCCGGGCTGCGCGGATTTCGCGAGGCGCGACCACACGTTGAACCCCAGCTGCTGCCGCTCACGACGACCGAACAGATCGAGCGACTGCAGGAGGGCCAACTCGATGTCGGCATCGTGCGCGACGCAGCCGAAAGCCCGCTTTACGCCTCAAGCGCGCTGCGCGCCGAGCGACTCGTCGTCTGTGTTCCGCGCGATCACGCGCTCGCGGCGGCCGAGCAGGTGACGCCCGCCGAGGTGGTCGCGCATCCGCTCATCGGGTACCCGCGCCACATGATGGCCGGCTTCGTCGACCTCGTGCATGCGGCACTCGCCCCAGCTCGAACCCAGCTGCGGTACGCCCACAAGGTGGTGCACGAAGAGACCGGGCTCGGCTTCGTGGCCGCGGGGGAGGGGCTCACCGTGCTGCCGGAAACCGTGCGCGAGCAGCTGCCCGCGTCCATCCGCGCCGTGCCGATCGACACCGAGCTGCGCTCGCGGCTCGTCGCCATCACGGCGCCGGGCGGTGCCGAGTCCGCGGCCGCGGCCGCGTTCGTCGAGTGCCTCGTGGCCGCGGCCCGCGGCTAGCGCTCACGCAGGGCCGGGAACACCGCATCCCGCAGCAGCGGCGCGAGGTCGGCGCGATCCGAGTCGAGCGCGATCCACTCGAGCTCGTCGATCTCGGCGTTCACCGCGACGCCCTCGACGAACGGATGCTCGAACACGCTCGCGACGACGGTGTGGTTCGGCTCGTTCGCCGCGTCGGTCTCGAAGTCGCCGAGGTGCGTGAGCTCGGCCACGTCGAGGTCGATGCCGAGCTCCTCCTGCACCTCGCGCACGGCCGTCTGCTCGGTGGTCTCGCCGGGCTCGGGCTTGCCGCCGGGGAACATGAAGCGCTGCGTGCCGCGCTTGCGCACGCTGAGCACGCGGCCCTGCTCGTCGCGGAGCACGACCGCGCTGACGACGATCTTCGAGCGCAGCGGCGCCTCGGCGGCCGCGGCCTCGGTGGCGGCGATCGAGGCGTCGGCGCCGGCAGGGTCAGCGGTGGCTGAGCGCCGGTCGAGCACCCAGGCGCCGAGGCTGAGCGCCGCATTCGCGGCGGCGAGCACGGCGCGGGGCCGCCGCACGCC
>NZ_JASCYH010000076.1:0-4178 GCF_030011715.1 Gulosibacter sediminis
GATCCCGCGCGACGCGCACAACGTCATCACGGAACTCGCTGGGATAGGGCTTGGGCACAATGACATCCTTCCAGGCCGCCCTCCCGGGCAAGCCAGATCAGATGTCACCTATCCGTGCAGCAGACCCCTCAATGCGCTTCGTAGTAATCCTGGAATGCCTGGTCGATTCGCCACGCGACTGGCGTGAACGGCCACAATAAGGGAATGAGTGAATCCGGTTGGGTCGACCTCCTGCAACGTGTTCGGGCGGACCATGAAACATTCCTGTCCGACTTTCTCGGCGAGCTCGAGACGTTCGAGGCGTACGAAGATGTCGCGGTGCCACAGGCTGACATCGAGCGCACGGCTCAGCTTGCGTTCGAACTATTCCTCGAGCGGCTGGCGGCGCCGATTGGGCACGTCGGCTCCGCGGAGTTCCCCGAGACAATCGGCCGCCGGCGCGCGCGGCAGGGCATGCGCATCGATCAATTCTCGGAGGGCGTTCGCGTCAACTTCCGGCTGCTCTGGCGCGCCCTTCACCGGGCCGCGCAACCGGACCTGATCGATGGGCTCGCGGCCAACGGCGAGCGGGTGCTCAACATGGTCGAGCGGTATGCCATCGAGGCTCAGGGTGCTTTCCTCGAAGAGACACACATCATGGCGCAACTGCATTGCACGGCTCGCGAACGAGCACTCTCGAAGCTGTTCGCTGACAAGGCGGACTACGAGCAACTGCAATCGGCTGCTGACGTTTTGTCGTTGCCGGTCGACGGCGTGTTCGAGTTGGTCGCCGTTGACAAGTCCCATGTTTCAGAAGCAGACCGAGCGACTTATGCGAGCGACGGCGGGTACGCCTACGAGGGCCAAGAACTGGTCTATTGGTTTCGCCGGCGCACTGGGCCGGTCGACTGGTCGCTCTCGAAGTTAGAAACGTCGGGCGCGTATATCTCGCGAGTTCAAGGCCTCGGGGCGCTGTCGCCGGCAGCGCGCCTCGCGCGGGAAATGGTGGAGGTCAGCGATGAGCCGCGAGTGCTTACGCTGCGCGACTCGTTCGCATCCCTTCTGCGGCATGAACTATTCGGGCGCTTCGCAGGATTCGAAGCGGAACTGCTCGGGGCGTGGAACGAAACGCCAGGATACGAGCAATCCCGATACGTCGAGACACTTGACGCCTTCATGCGCACCGGCTCGATCAAAGAGGCCGGCGACGCGCTGTTCCTCCACCGCAACACCGTCTTCAAACGGCTCCGGTCATTTCACGAACTCACCGGCATTGACGTAACTGTGCCGCGTGACGCCGTCATCGCGATGGTGCTCATCTCAAACGAACCGCAGGGTGCAAATGAACACTAGCCCGCACTATTTGGCTCTGTCGCGACACTTCTAAGAGTCGTTTGGAGACATACGCTCAAGAGGTCAGAAGCTTCGAACGCTCTGAGCGGTGCGAAAACCCGGCTAGTGAGGTCGGTGCATTGTCGTGCCGAGAACACCTCACGATTGGAACACCGATGTCCCAGACAGAAGAGAACCTCCTGCCTCGAGAACGTCTCACCACAGTCAGCGGCGCCGACGCCGGAAAGATCGCACGCGCCGCCTTCGTGGGCACCGTGCTCGAGTGGTACGACTACTTCCTCTTCGGCACCGCCGCGGCCCTAGTCTTCAACCGGCTGTTCTTTACCGAGCTCGACCAGACAGCCGCGCTCCTCGCATCCTTCGCCACATTCGGCGTCGGCTTTGCCGCCCGCCCGATTGGCGCGATCCTGTTCGGCTGGATCGGCGACAAGGTCGGTCGCCGGCCGGCGCTCCTCGTTACCATCGTGATGATTGGCGTTGCCACGGGACTCATCGGCGTATTGCCCGACTTTGGTTCGATCGGGCTGGCCGCGCCGATCATGCTCGCAGTTCTGCGCCTCGTGCAGGGTCTCGCCGTCGGAGGGGAATGGGGCGGCGCCGTCACGATGGCGGTCGAGCATGCCCCGGCAGAGAAGCGCGGCCGGTTCGCGGCCCTGGTGCAGATTGGCTCGCCCGTCGGAACGCTGCTCTCGTCCGGTGCCTTCGCCGTCGTGCTCCTGCTGCCGGCTGAGACCTTTGACGCGTGGGGCTGGCGTGTGCCGTTCCTGCTCGCATTCCCGCTGCTGCTCGTCGCACTCTACATTCGCGTCAAGGTCGAGGAGTCGCCGATCTTCAAGGACCTCATGGCGGAGGAAGAGACCAGCAAGGTCCCCGCCGTCGAGGTCTTCCGGTTCGCCTGGAAACGGCTCATCGTTGCGACGCTGAGCGCATTGCTCGGCGTCGGTGGCTTCTACATGATCACGACGTTCGTCGTCTCGTACGGCTCGAACACGCTCGGCGTCGACCGGCAGATCATGGTCAACGCCACGCTGATCGCCGCGGTCGCCCAGATCTTCGTGACCGTCATCGCGGGGCGCTTTTCGGAGCGCATCGGCCCCGGCATCGTCACGATGTGGGGCGGCATCCTCACCGGTCTCGCGGCATTCCCGCTGTTCTGGCTCATCGACACCAAGTCGCCGCTCGCCATCACGCTCGCGATCACGATCGGCATCATGCTCGTCACAATCGCCTACGCAGTCTCGGGCGCGCTGCTCGCCGAGCTGTTCCCCGCGAAGCTTCGCTACTCGGGCGTCGCGATGGGGTACAACATCGCCGGCGCCACATCGGGGTTCCTGCCACTCATCGCGACCGCGATGCTGACCATCTCGAACAACGCATCCTGGGGCGCCGCGATCATCCTCGTCGCCATCTCGCTGCTCACCGCGATCGGCGGGTTCTTCGGCGAGCGACTCCGCGTCAGCGACAAGCCCATCGTGGTCGATGCGTAGCCGACGCGCGCCCCGTTCAAGAACTTTCGAAAGGACACATCCATGATCTCCAACGACATTGCCGAACGCATTCTGGCCGCGGTCGACGCCCAGTTCGACGCACAGCTCGAACGCACGGCCGAACTAGTTGCCTCGCCTTCGCTGCGGGCAGGGGAGGAACCTGCCCAGGACCTCGTCGAGCAGCAGCTGCGCGGGCTCGGCCTCGACGTCGATCGCTGGACAATCGACTCTCCCGAGCTTCGCGAGCACCCCGGCTTCGGCAAGCCGACCGTCGACTACGGCGGCATGACTAACGTCGTCGGCACTTACGAGCCGACCGAAGACCTCGGCAAATCGCTCATTCTGAACGGGCACATCGATGTGGTGCCGGAGGGCCCCGAAGACAAATGGAGTCGGTCGCCCTGGGACGCCGAGATCCGTGACGGCTGGATGTACGGCCGCGGCGCCGGCGACATGAAGGCCGGGCTCATCGCGAATCTCTTCGCCTTCGACGCGATCCGCAAAGCCGGTCTCGAACTCACCGGGCGCGTGCACCTGCAGTCGGTCGTCGAAGAGGAATGCACCGGTAACGGCTCGCTGGCGGCACTCCTGCGCGGCTACACCGCCGATGCGGTGATCATCTCCGAGCCCGAAGAGGATGCGCTCGTGCGCGCGAACGTCGGCGTGCTCTGGTTCACGGTGCGCGTTACGGGCGACCCGACGCATCCGCGCGAGATGGCCAACGGGTTCAATGCCATTGACGCCGCTTACGAGGTCATCGAGGCGCTGCGTGGTCTCGAAGAAGAGTGGAACGCCAAGAAGGGGGAGCACGAGTACTTCGAAAATCTCGACCACCCGATCAACTTCAACTTCGGTGGCATCCGTGGAGGCGACTGGCCATCGAGCGTGCCCGCCTGGTGTGAACTGCGCGTGCGGGTCGCGACCTACCCCGGCACGACTGCCGATGACGCGTGGGCCGAGATCGAGGAGTGCGTTGCGGACGCCGCGACCAACTCGTCGCACCGCCCGTTCGAAGCGCAGCTGACGCCCGACGGGTTCTACTCGGAGGGCTACGTGCTCGAGCCTGGCAGCGACGCCGAGGGCCTGCTCGAGGAAACCCACCGGGCGGCGTTCTCGCGCGAGCTCACGAGCTTCACGACACCCGGCTACCTCGACGGGCGCGTATTCGTGAACTACGGCAACATTCCGACGCTCGTCTACGGGCCGGTGTCGGAGAACATCCATGGTTTCGAGGCTCTTCGCAGTTGAGGGTGTAGTCGAGGGGCGCCGGCTGGTTCGCGGATAGACGTCGAGGTCTTCCAGGATGGAAGTTCTCACACTCACCGTCCGCCGGAAGACCTCGACTTGCACCACCCTACG
>NZ_JASCYH010000077.1:0-3460 GCF_030011715.1 Gulosibacter sediminis
GGTCAGCGGTGGCTGAGCGCCGGTCGAGCACCCAGGCGCCGAGGCTGAGCGCCGCATTCGCGGCGGCGAGCACGGCGCGGGGCCGCCGCACGCCGCCGCGGGCGAGCCGGTCGACGAGCTTCGCGTCGAGGCGCTCGGCGAGCGGCGAGACGGCGGCCGACGCCACGGCAAAGCCCGCGGCGACAGCACCCAAGGCCTTGCCCGCCACGGGCTGCGGCCGCTCGGAGCGCAGCGCGGCCACGGCCGACCAGGCGGCCACGGCGCCGATCGCGCCGCGGTAGAGCAGCTTGCGGGTGGCGGATGCGCCCCGCGGCTCGACGAGCGCGAGGGCGGCGAGCGCGGCCGAGGAGGTGACGCCAAAGAGCGTCGAGCGGGAGTTGCCGAGCTGGTCAATCAGGGTGCGGAGCGAAGCGGCCATGCCGTCAAAACTACGGGCCCACGATGCCGCGAGGCTGGGCGCGACGTGCACTGCGCATCCAGCCCCGAGGGCTAGCTTCGCGGGCATGAAAGTAACTCAGCACTATGTCGCGCTCGATGCCGCGGACCACCTTGCCGAGGCCGCGTTCTGGGCCGCCGTGTTCGACGGCGAGGTGGGCGACGAACCCGACTGGGACGACTGGCGCACCGTCAAGGTCGACGGCCGCACGGTCATCGCCGTGCAACAGGCGCCCGACCACGTCGCGCCCGAGTGGCTGAGCGACGACCCCACGCGCCAACAGCAACAGGCACACCTCGACATCTACGTCGACCAGGCCGAGGTCGCGGCGGCTGAGGCGGAGGTGCTCGAGCTCGGCGCACGCCTGTTGCAGAGGCACGAGGACGTGACCGCGCCCGAGGGCTTTCGGGTCTATGCCGACCCGGCCGGACATCCCTTCTGCATCTGTTGGTGAACGCCGCCGTGCGCCCGCCGAAACCGGCCACCCGCCGGTAGAATTGCCGAATCATGACTGAAACGGCCACCGCTATCGCTCCGTCCGACGCCTCCCGCAACGCCGATGGCTCGCCCCGGAGCTTCTACGTGCGCACGCTCGGCTGTCAGATGAACGTGCACGACTCCGAGCGCATCACCGGCTCGCTGCTCGCTGCGGGCTACGTTGAGGCCGACACCGAAGACGCCGACGTGATCGTCATCAACACCTGCGCCGTTCGTGAGAACGCGGCCACCAAGCTCTATGGCAACCTCGGCCAGCTCGCGAGCCGCAAGCGCGAGCACGAGGGCATGCAGATCGCCGTCGGCGGCTGCCTGGCGCAGATGGAACAGCAGCAGATCGTCGACAAGGCGCCGCAGGTCGACGTCGTGTTCGGCACGCACAACATGGGCTCGCTGCCCGTGTTGCTCGAGCGCGCGCGTCACAACGACGAGGCGCAGGTCGAGCTGCTCGAGGCGCTCGAGACTTTCCCGTCGACCCTGCCGACGAAGCGCGACTCGAGCTACTCGGGCTGGGTGTCGATTTCGGTCGGCTGCAACAACACCTGCACCTTCTGCATCGTGCCGTCCCTGCGCGGCAAAGAAAAGGACCGCCGCCCGGGCGACGTGCTCAGCGAGGTGCGCGCGATTGTCGACCAGGGCGCGATCGAGGTGACGCTGCTTGGGCAGAACGTCAATTCGTACGGCGTCGACTTCGGCGACCGCCAGGCGTTCTCGAAGCTGTTGCGCGCGACCGGCGAGATCGAGGGCCTCGAGCGCGTGCGCTTCACGAGCCCGCATCCGGCCGCGTTCACCGACGACGTCATCGCCGCCATGGCCGAGACGCCGAACGTCATGCCGCAGCTGCACATGCCGCTGCAGTCGGGCTCCGACCGCGTGCTGCGCGAGATGCGCCGCTCGTACAGCTCGAAGAAGTTCCTCGGTATTCTCGACCGCGTGCGCGAGCTGATTCCACACGCCGCGATCACGACCGACCTCATCGTCGGTTTCCCCGGCGAGACCGACGAGGACTTCGAAGAGACGATGCGCGTCGTCGAGGCGTCGCGGTTCGCGAGCGCCTTCACCTTCCAGTACTCGATCCGCGAGGGCACGCCCGCCGCGACGATGCCGAACCAGGTGCCGAAGGCGGTTGTGCAGGAGCGCTTCGAGCGCCTCCTCGAGCTGCAGCAGCGCATCTCGCTCGAAGAGAACGAGAAGCTCGTCGGCACGACGCAGCAGGTGCTCGTCTCGGTCGACGAGGGCAAGAAGGACGGCGCGACGCACCGCCTCACCGGCCGCGCCGAGGACAACCGGCTCGTGCACTTCGCGCTGCCCGAGGGCGGCGCGACCCCGCGCCCCGGTGATGTCGTCACCGTCGAGATCACCCGCGGGGCTCCGAGTTACCTGCTCGCCGACAGCGACGCGCCCCTGCGCATCCGCCGCACCCGCGCGGGCGACGCCTGGGATGCGGCACAGGCCGCGTCGTGCGGCACTGGCGACGCCCCGAGCGAGGGCGGCCGGGCGGTCAACCTCGGCCTGCCGACCCTGCGAGTGGGCGCGCCCAGCTCGCCGTCAAAGTGGCAGTAGCCGCTGAGCTCATCGTCGTTGGCGGGGCCACCGGCACCGGCAAGACGGGGCTCTCGCTCGACATCGCCGACGAGCTTGCGCGGGCGGGTCGCGCGGCAGAGATCGTGAACGTCGATGCGATGCAGTTTTATCGCGGCATGGATATCGGCACCGCGAAGCTACCGCCGCATCAGCGCCGAGGCGTCCCGCATCACCTCTTCGACGTACTCGACGTCACCGAGCCCTCGACGGTCGCCTGGTACCAGCCGCTCGCGCGCGCCTGCATCGACGAGATCATCGGGCGCGGGGCCGTGCCGATTCTCGTCGGCGGCTCGGGGCTCTACCTCGCCTCGGTCGTCTTCGACCTGAGTTTTCCCGGTCGCGACCCCGAGGTGCGCGCCGCCCTCGAGGCCGAGCTCGAACAGTGGGGGCCGGGCATGTTGTATCGCCGGCTGCAGGAGTTCGACCCCGAGGCGGCCGCCCGCATCGATCCGAAGAACGGCCGCCGCGTCGTGCGCGCCCTCGAGGCGATTCGCGTGACGGGCGAGAAGTTCTCGGCGCAGCTGCCCGAGCAGGATTCATGGTGGCGGCCGACGGCGATGGTGCTCCCCGAGACGCCGCGCGCTGAGCTCGTGCAGCGGTTGGATGCGCGGGTCGAGGACATGTGGCGCGACGGCCTGGTAGAAGAGACGGCCGGCCTCGTCGAACGGGGGCTGCGCTACGACACGACCGCCGGCAAGGCGATCGGTTACGCCCAAGCGGCGGCGCAGCGGCGCGACGAACTGACGCAGGCCGAGGCGATCGCCCAGGCCCAGGCGCTCACCCGCAAGTACGCCCGCCGCCAGGTCTCGTGGTTCCGCCGCTACGACACGGCCCTCCGCCTCGACGCGACGGCCCCCGGCGCGGCCACCCAAGCCCTCGCCCACTTCGCGTCGGCCTAGGAATCGGTTGAGTGGTCGATTTTTGTAGTTCTGGCACCGCCAGAAC
>NZ_JASCYH010000078.1:0-3356 GCF_030011715.1 Gulosibacter sediminis
TTTATATGTGCCTGGGGTCGAGCTGTTGGCGGGCGAACGTGCCGGGCCGGGCCGCCCGGGGGGCCGCCCGCTCGGCCGCGACGCCGTAGCTCACGTGCGCCGCGACCAGCGCATCCAGCACCGACAACTCGACCCGCACCGCGAGGAACGCCGCGACGATTGCGCCGAGCGCGCAGCCGCCGCCGGTCACCTTCGTGAGCAGCGCATCCCCGCCCGAAACCCACACGACCGAGCTCCCGTCGGTGACGAGATCCTCCTCGCCCGACACCGCGACGACGGTGCCGTAGCGGCGCGCGAGGGCGACTGCCGCATCCCGCGCGCTCGCGGCTGAGTCGGCCGACTCGACGCCGCGGCCGCCCGAGCCGGCGCCGGCGAGCGCGAGCACCTCGGAGGGGTTGCCGCGTACCGCGGTGGGGTGCTGCGAGACGAGCTCGGCGGCGAGCTGCGTGCGGATGGGGAGCGCGCCGATCGCGACCGGGTCGAGTACCCATGGCGTGCCGGCCTCGCGCGCACCCGCGACCGCCTCGGCGATTGCGCCACGCTGCTCGGGCGTCGGCGTGCCGAGGTTCACGAGCAGGCCGCCCGCAACGCGAGCGAACAAGCCCGCCTCGCCGACGATATCGACCATGGCGGGCGCCGCGCCGAGCGCGAGCAGGGCGTTCGCGGTGAAGCCCGTAACGACAGTGTTCGTGATGTTGTGCACGAGCGGGGCGGATGCGCGCACCCGGCCGAGCAGTTCGGCGACGGTGTCGGGTGTGGGCGCGTCGGTGATCGACGCGGTGAGAGGTGGCATGGCGACATTCCCTTCATCGGCGAAGGGGCGCGGCGACGCTACCCGGCCGCGCGCGGCGAGGCCGACGGCGGAACAGCAGCGAATTGGACGATCCCTTCGCCAGTACTAACTGGATCAGGTTCGACGGGTGTGATCTCAGCCGATCGCTCGGCACCCCGTGTCACTGCCGCCACCCTAACGCACGGCCGAGCCCGCGCATCCGGCCCATGACTTTCTGCGACGCACGCAGCATCGAGCCTCGCGCATCCGATTAGACTGGCGAGGTCGCAACTGGCGTCGGATGGGTCACCATCGGGGAGCGGCATCCGGAGTACGAGCCGCACGCCTGGGCTCGCCGACACGAACGACCGATTCGATTCCGCGAATCAGCGAAGGAGTCCCAGTGTCCGAATACCAGAACCTGCCACTTTCCGAAGTCGACCCCGAGATCGAGCAGGTGCTCAAGAACGAGCTCGATCGCCAGCGGGGCACGCTCGAGATGATCGCGAGCGAGAACTTTGTGCCGCGCTCGGTGCTCGAAGCCGTCGGTAGCGTGCTCACGAACAAGTACGCCGAGGGCTACCCCGGCCGCCGCTACTACGGTGGCTGCGAGGCCGTCGACGTCGCCGAAGACCTCGCGCGCGACCGCGCGAAGGAGCTCTTCGGTGCGGCCTACGCGAATGTGCAGCCCCACTCGGGTGCGAGCGCGAACGCCGCGGTGCTGCACGCGCTCGCGAAGCCGGGTGACACCATCCTCGGCCTTTCGCTCGACCACGGCGGCCACCTCACGCACGGCATGAAGATCAACTTCTCGGGCCGCCTCTACAACGTGGTGGCCTACGGCGTCGACTTCTCGACCGGCCGCATCAACATGGACCAGGTGCGCGAGCTTGCCCTCGAACACAAGCCGAAGGTGATCATCGCGGGCTGGTCGGCCTACCCGCGCCAGCTCGACTTCGAGCAGTTCCGTGCGATCGCCGACGAGGTTGGCGCGTACCTGTGGGTCGACATGGCGCACTTCGCGGGCCTCGTGGCCGCGGGTCTCCACCCGAACCCGGTGCCGCACGCGCACGTCGTCTCGTCGACCGTGCACAAGACCATCGGCGGCCCCCGCTCGGGCTTCATTCTCACGAACGACGCCGACCTCTCGAAGAAGATCAACTCGGCCGTGTTCCCGGGCCAGCAGGGCGGTCCCCTCATGCACGTGGTTGCCGGTAAGGCCGTCGCGTTCAAGCTCGCCCAGACCGAGGAGTTTAAGGACCGCCAGGCCCGCACCCTCCGCGGCGCCGAGATTCTTGCCGAGCGCCTGCTGCAGGACGACGTGAAGGAGGCCGGCGTCGCGCTGACCACCGGCGGCACCGAGGTGCACCTCGTGCTCGTCGACCTGCGCGATGCGCCGATCGACGGCCAGCAGGCCGAAGACCTCCTGCACGAGGTCGGCATTACCGTGAACCGCAACTCGGTTCCCGATGACCCGCGCCCGCCGATGGTGACCTCGGGCCTGCGCATCGGTACGCCGGCGCTCGCGACCCGTGGCTTTGGCGACGAGGAGTTCCGCGAGGTGGCCGACGTCATCGCCGAGGCGCTCAAGCCCGAGCCGAACATTGAGTCGCTGCGCGCGCGCACCAAGGTGCTCGCCGACAAGTTCCCGCTCTACCCCGGCCTGGTGTACGCATGACGGCAGTTCGCCTCGACGGCAAGGCCGCGGCGGCAGCGATCAAGGCCGAGCTCGCGGAGCGCGTGAGCGCGCTGCGCGAGCGCGGCGTCGTGCCGGGGCTCGGCACGGTGCTCGTGGGTGAAGATCCGGGGTCGAAGCTTTACGTCGCGGGCAAGCACCGCGACTGCGCCGAGGTCGGCATCGAGTCGATTCAGGTCGTGCTGCCCGGGACGGCGACGCAGGAGGAGGTGGCGGCCGCCCTCGACGAGCTCAACGCGAACCCGGCGTGCACCGGCTACATCCTGCAGCTGCCGCTGCCGAAGCATCTCGACCAGGAATCGCTGATTGAGCGCATCGACCCGGCGAAGGATGCGGATGGGCTGCACCCGACGAACCTCGGCCGGCTTGTGCTCAATGTGCGTGATGAAATCACGACGCCGCTGCCGTGCACGCCGCGCGGCTGCGTCGAGCTGCTGCAGCGCAACGGCTACTCGCTCGACGGCAAGCATGTCGTCGTCGTGGGCCGTGGCGTGACCGTCGGCCGGCCGATTGGCGCGCTGCTGACGCGGCGCGACCTCAACGCGACCGTGACACTGACGCACACGGGCACGCAGAACATCGCCGAGATCGCTCGCACCGCGGACGTGATCGTTGCCGCGACCGGTGCCGCGGACCTGGTGAAGCCCGAGTGGGTCAAGCCGGGCGCCGCGGTGCTCGACGTGGGCGTCTCGCGCGTCACCGACCCCGAGACGGGTAAGTCGAAGGTGTACGGCGACGTCGACCCGGCCGTCGCCGAGGTCGCGGGTTACCTCTCGCCGAACCCCGGCGGCGTCGGCCCGATGACGCGGGCCCTCCTGCTCGCCAACGTGGTGGAAACCGCCGAACGCGCCGCCTAAACCGCAGCAGTTGAGTGGTCGGTTTTTGTAG
>NZ_JASCYH010000079.1:0-3143 GCF_030011715.1 Gulosibacter sediminis
GGTGCGCCCCCCCCCCCCACACCCGGGGGGGGGCCCCCCCCCCCGCGGGGGCCCCCGCCGCTCGTTGATCGGGCCAGGGGAGCTATTCGCCCATCGGGGCCTCGACGGCCTCGGTGATCGGCTTGCCGTATTGGCCCGACTTCTTGAGGTTGCGGCGCACCAACGGCCACACGGCCACGAGCACGACGACCGAGATCAGGCTCGTCCACACCTGCACCTGCGTGCTCGGTCCGCTCACGAGCATGATCACGACGATGCCGGCGACGGCGGCGACGGTGAGGTACGCGAGCCACGGGTGCAGCCACATCTTCAGCTTGAGCTTCGCCTGCTCGTCCGGGGTCATCTTGTTGCGCAGGCGCACCTGCGTCAGCGCAATGAACACGTATACGAACAGGGCGACGAGGCCCGAGCTGTTCATGATGAAGTCGAAGATGCCGCTGTCGGGGAACAGGAAGCTCACGAGCACCGCGGCGAAGCCGCCGAGCGTCGAGGCGATGACGGCCGCGACCGGCACGTCGTTCTTTGCCTTGCGGGCGATGAACTTCGGGGCAAAGCCGCGTTCAGCAATCGACGCGAACATGCGCGACGCCGAGTAGATGCCCGAGTTGAGCACCGAGCAGACGGCGGTGAGGATCACGGCGGTCATGATGAGGTCGGCGCCGGGAATGCCGTACTGCGAGAACAGGTAGGCGAATGGGCCCTGGTCGTCGGTGTCGGGTAGGCCGTTCCACGGCACGATCGCGACGATGAGGAACACCGAACCTAAGTAGAAGAGCAGGATGCGCCAGATGATCGTGTTGGTGGCCTGCCGCACGCCGCGGGCCGGGTCCTCCGACTCGGCCGCCGCCATGACGGCGATCTCGGTGCCGAAGTACGAGAAGATCACGATGGCGACACCCGAGAGGATCGGCCAGACACCGTTCGGCGCGAAGCCGCCGTGGCTCCAGAGGTTGCTGATGCCGGGCGTCGCGTTCGGCCAAAGCCCGAAGATGAATAGCGCGCCGACGGCGAGGAAGACGATGATCGCGGCAACCTTGATGCTCGCGAGCCAGAACTCGACCTCGCCGAACGACCGCAGCGAGACGAGGTTCGTGACGATGAAGATGACGAGCAGGGCGACGGCGAAGACCCACGAGGGAATAACGGGGAACCAGCCGTTGAGGATCGCGCCACCGATGACCGCCTCGTAGGCGACGACGCCGACCCAGAAGTACCAGTAGAGCCAGCCCACGAGGTAGCCGGCCCACTCGCCGAGGCCGCTGCGGGCGTACTCCATGAACGAGCCGATCGACGGCCGGGCGGTCGCCATCTCGCCGAGCATCCGCATCGCGAGCATGACGAGCAGACCGCCGATGGCGTAGGAGAAGAGGGCGGCGGGGCCGACCTGGGAGATAACGTTGGCCGAGCCCACGAACAGGCTCGAACCGATGATGCCGCCGAGCGTGATCATCGTCACGTGGCGATTGCGAAGCTTCTTCGCTGGCTGTGCGTCGGTGCCAGCCTGGGCGGTGTGTTGTGACATTTCGCGTTCCGGGTTGCGCGCGCGGGGCGCTCGGTCAGGGGTCCTGCTGGAGGTCGGCGTCCGGGCTCACTGCGCTGTCACTGTGTGCCGTACAAACGTGCATCCCGCCATCGGGGTGTCTCGGCGGCGGTGCATGAAGCGTCGTCGTCGGCGATCAGTGATTTTACTCACTGTGCAAGCCCGGTGTCATATCGGCGCATAACTGGTTCATAGCGTTCCCATGCCCGAATCATCGCGAAGAGGGGTGATATCAGTTCCATGAACGACTCAGTCCCCACCTCTCCGAAACCTCGTGTGTGGCGCGGCCTGACGGCAGTTGCTGCCGGCTGTGGCCTCGTCCTCGCTGGCGCGCTCGGCGGCCTCGCCGTCAGCACCGGTAACACCGCGCAAAGCGCTTGGCGTGGCGCGGAGGCCTCAACCGAGCAGGCGCAGAACCTCAGCCCCGCATCCCAGGCGCTCAAACAGCAGCTGCTCGATCTCGTGCCGTGGGTCGACGAGGGCACCTCGAGCGGCGGGCTCGGCCAGGGCACGGATGGGCAGAGTGGCGGCTCGCTCGGCGGCTCGACGCAGCAGTCGACCGACAGCCTCGACATCTCGGCCGCGAGCGCCGACGAGTCGACCGGCATCGTGCTCATTGACACGAAGCTCGAATACCAGAGCGCGGCGGCCGCGGGCACCGGCATCGTGCTCAGCTCTGACGGCCTCGTGTTGACGAATAACCACGTCGTCGAGGGCTCGACCTCGGTGCAGGTGACCACGACCGATGGCACGACCTACAACGCGACCGTCGTCGGCACCGACTCGACGCAGGACGTCGCAGTGCTGCAGCTTGAGAACGCGAGCGGCCTCACCACGGCGACGATCGATGATGACGACGACCTCGCCGTGAGCGACGCCGTGACCGCGGTCGGCAACGCCGAGGGCGGCGGCGACCTCATGGCCGCCGACGGCGTCGTGACCGATCTCAACGCCTCGGTGACGCCGTCGAACGAGGCCGCGAGCGGCGGGACAACGGGTTCGAACACCCTCACGAACATGATCGAGATCGATGCCGACGTGGTGTCGGGCGACTCGGGCGGTGCCGTGCTCGACGACGAGGGCGAGGTGGTCGGCATGACGACCGCGGCCTCGAGCGGCGGCACGAACATCTCGGGCTACGCGATCGAGATCGACACGGCGCTCAGCGTCGCGCAGGACATCATCGACGGCGTCGAGACCGACACGAACACCCTCGGCACGCCGGCGTTCCTCGGCATCGCGCTCGCCGACACGACGTCGGACACGAGCTCGAGCAGCGTCGCGGGCGCCGCGGTGGCGGGCGTCTACGACGACACCCCCGCGGCCGAGGTCGGCCTCGCGGCCGGCGACACGATCACCGCGGTCGACGGCATCGCCGTGGGCAGCGCATCCGAGCTGCAGGGACTTATCGCCGAGTACACGCCTGGCACCGAGGTGACCCTGACGTGGACGACGTCGTCGGGCGCCGAGCAGAGCGGCACGACGACCCTCGTCGAGGGCCCGGCCAACTAGGCGGAAAACGAGTGGGGGGCCGGTCACGATCGTGACCGGCCCCCCTGTCGTTGTTCGCGCCTTACTCGAACCAGCAGGTGTCGAGCGAGAG
>NZ_JASCYH010000007.1:0-72939 GCF_030011715.1 Gulosibacter sediminis
CCCCTGGGGGCGGGGGGGGGGGTTTTTTTTTAAACCACCCCGGCCCTCGGCGCGCGGGCGCGGCGCCGCGACCACGATCGCAAGGCCGACTCCACCTGCCAGCAGATCGATCGCGTCACCGAAGACGGTCGCGGGGGTCTCCCCCACACCCGTCGTCACCTCGGCAACAAATGCGCCGGGCTCGTACCAATCGAGCCCGGCGATTTGCGTTCCATCCGCCGCGAATGCGGCGCTCCAGCCCACCGTCGACGCCTGCACGAGCGGTCGACCCGACTCGACCGCACGCAGGCGCGCCGTCGCGAGCTGCTGCGCGGACTCCTCGCTGTAGCCAAAGTCGGCGTTGTTCGTGGGCGCGAGCAGCACCCCGGCGTCGCCGGCGACGGCCTCACGCACGAGATTATCGTCGACGATGTCGTAGCAGATGAACACGCCGTACCGCGTGCCATCGATGTCAAGCACGTTCGACCGGATGCCGGGCGTGTACTCACGCTGAATCATGCCGATGAGGTCGGGCGCGAGCGCCTCGAAGACCTCGCGGTCGGGCACATACTCGCCGAACGGAATCGGGTGCGCCTTGTCGTACTGCTCCCCCGCCTCGCCGTCGTGCCACACGATCTGCGAGTTGAAGTACTGCGTGTCGGGGTCGTCCCAGTCGCCCGTCATCGTCACGGTGTTCATGAGCACGGGGGCACCCGCGCGCTGCTCGACATAGCTGATCAAGTCTGCCGAATACGAGTTCAGCAGCGGGCTCACGTCGACCGAACCCTCGGGCCAGAGCACGAGGTCGACCTGCCCCGCCTTCTCGAGGGCATCGAGGGTCACCTGGGCGTGCGACTCGAGAATTTCGCCCGGGTCTGACGGGATGAAGTAGCTCGCCCCGGGGGTATCCCCTTGCACCGCGAGGATGCGCACGGTCTCGCCCTGCTGCGTGGGCCAGAGCGGCCACACGAGCAGCGCGGCACCCGCCGCGGCCACGCCGGTGAACTGGGCCGCGCGGCGAAGTATGAACCCGGCCCGCGGGCGCGGCGAGACCTGCGCATCCCGAGGGTGCAGCACGACCTCGATCGTAAACGCGACGAACCAGACAACGAGGAACGCGACGCCGGCGAATCCCACCCACGACACGAGCTCGAGCAGCGGCGAGTTCGACTGCGACTGCGCAATGCGCCCCCAGGCAAAGCCGCCGTACGGCACGTTCGAGGCGAGCGTCTCGCGCAGCGTCCAGAGACTCGCAACCGCCACGGGCAGCGCGCCGAGGGATCGCGTGCGCCCGGGGCGCGTCGGCAGCCGCCGATACGCGATGGCGATGCCGATCGACCCGAGCATCCACCACAGCGCCATGAGCGCCGACAGTGCGGTCCACGGCACCGCGCCGAGGAACAGCGACGTCCAGGCGACGTGCATGAGATAGAACGCGAGCCCGCCGAGAAAGCCGAGGTAGGCCGCAATGCCTGGCCGCTGCCCGCGAATTGCGAGCAGGTTGAGCGCGACGCCAATTGGGGCAGCCCACCACCAGCCGCGTTCCGGAAACGACAGCGTCAGCGCAAACGCGCCCGCCAATATCGCGGCGAGCGCGGCAACAAACGGGAGCGGCTGGGGCGCAGCGGGCCTCACGACTCGTTGCCCGAGTACGCGACGATTCCACGATGGATGAGCTGGCGCGCCTGGTCGGCGTTCGTCGCGATCCTGCCGCCGGCCGCCTTGCCGATCTGGTCGAGCACGTCAAGTACCTGCCGCACCTGTCGCACAAAGTCGCCCGCCGCCAGATCGGTGCGCTCGAGCACTCGATCGAGCGGCACCCCACTCGCCCAGCGATACATTGCCGGCGCGAGCCCCGTCGCGAGTTCCGAAGTGCGCGGCACGCGGTGCAGCTGCTCGAGTTCGTCGAGCTCGACCCAGAGCTCCTGCATCCGCTCGAGCGCGGGGCGAAACTCGCCCTTCGGCATGTGCCCCATCTGCGGGTTCTCTTCTTCTCGTCGCGGCTCGTAGGTCAAGCAGCTCGCAATCGCGGCGAGCTGGGCCGGGTCGAGGCCGAGCCAAACCTCGCGGCGCAGGCACTCGGCGGTGAGCAGGTCGCGCTCGCCGTAGATGCGCTGCAGCATACGCCCGGTGCCGGTCACCTCGAGCTGGTCGCCCTCGCCCGCGCGGAGATAGCCGCGCTGCAGCAGCAGCTCGGTCAGGCGATCAAAGGTCCGGGCAACAGCGCCGGTGCGGTGCTCGATATCGCGCACGAGGCGGTCGGTCTCGCGCTCGAGTCGCCAGTAGCGTTCGGCCCAACGCGCGTGATCCTCGCGCTCGCGGCAGTCGTGGCAGGGGTGGTGCTGGAGTTCCTTGCGCAGCGCATCCAGACGCTTGCGTCGCTCCTCTCGCGCGCCATGGCTGCCGGGGTCGTGTGCGTGAATCTTCTGCTTCTCGACGTCGCTGAGCTGCCGGCGCAGCGCGGAGTACTCGAGGAAATCGCCCTTGTCGCAGCGCATCGCCTCGAGGTAGCCCTCGAGTGCTTCGCGCTGCTGCCGCACGGTGCGCGCGATATCGACCACCGAGCGGTCGGCCTGGAACTGCGCAAACGAGGTCTCGAGCAGCTGCCGCGTGCGGTCACGCCCGAAGCGGTCGAGCAAGTTGACAGTCATGTTGTACGTCGGGCGGAAAGACGAGTTGAGCGGATACGAACGGCGGGATGCGAGGGCCGCGATCGCCTCGGGCTGCACGCCATCGCGCCAGAGCACAACGGCGTGGCCCTCGTGGTCGATGCCGCGGCGACCGGCCCGGCCGGTGAGCTGCGTGTACTCGCCCGGCGTGATCGGCACCCGCGAGACTCCGTTGAACTTTTCGAGCCGTTCGAGCACGACGGTGCGCGCGGGCATGTTGATGCCGAGAGCGAGCGTCTCGGTCGCGAAGACCACCTTCAGCAGGCGGCGCTGGAACAGCTCCTCGACGATTTCCTTCCACGCCGGGAGCAGCCCGGCGTGGTGGGCGGCCACGCCGCGTTCGAGCCCGTCGCGCCACTTCCAGAAACCGAGCACGGCGAGATCCTCGTCGAGCATGTTCCGCGTGCGCTCCTCGACAATCTCGCGAATCTCCTCGCGCTCGGCGCGCGTGTTGAGGTTGATACCCCAACCCGTGACTTGGTTGACCGCGTCATCGCAGCCGGCCCTCGAGAAAATGAAGAAGATCGCCGGCAGCAGCGCGGCATCGTCGAGCATGTTGACGACGGCGCCTCGATCGACGCGCATGTTGCGCGGCCCACGGCCACCCTTGCCTCGCCCGCCGCGCCCCTGCCGTTCCCCCTTCGTCACGCGCACGAGCTCAGGATTGACCTGGTCAGTGATGCGGTCGTTCTTCGTGCGGAAAAGGTCGAACATCCGCGAGCCCACGAGTACGTGTTGGTAGAGCGGCGTGGGCCGCACCTCCGACACGATCACCTCGGTGTCGCCGCGCACGGCCTGCAGCCAGTCGCCGAACTCCTCGGCGTTCGAGACGGTGGCCGAGAGCGAGATCATGCGCACCTCGCTGGGCAGGTGAATGATCACCTCTTCCCACACCGCGCCGCGGAAGCGGTCGGCGAGGTAGTGCACCTCATCCATCACGACAAACGCCAGGTCATCGAGCAGCTCGCTGCCCGCGTAGATCATGTTGCGCAGCACCTCGGTGGTCATCACCACGATGCGGGCGCGCGAGTTGATGTTGACGTCGCCCGTCAGCAGCCCCACTTCGCTCGCGCCGTAGTCGGCCACGAGCTCCTGGAACTTTTGGTTCGACAGCGCCTTGATCGGCGTCGTGTAGAAGATCTTTGCGTTCGGGTCGCGCATTGCGAGAAACACCGCGAACTCGGCGACGACGGTCTTTCCCGCGCCCGTCGGGGCAGCCACGAGCACCGAGCTGCCCCGGTCGAGGGCCTCGCACGCCGAGAGCTGGAAGGCGTCGAGGTCGAACCGCTGCAGGTCACGAAAAAGCTCGAGATTCGGATGCGCGGTTCGCGCAGTTGCGCGGGCGTACCGCTCGGCAGGGCTCGAATCGGTCATGCGTCCAGCGTAGCCGCCGCTTCCGCAGCATCGCGCTTACGACGCCGACGATCGTTCAGGAGCGAAATTCCGACCGCGAGGAAGTAGAGCACCACCATCGGCACCATGAGCAACAGCATCGAGAGCACGTCGGCCGCCGGTGTCGCGATGGCCCCGAACAGGGCACAGATGAGGACGGCAACGCGCCACGCTTTGAGGATGGCGCGACCCTCCAGCACCCCGGCGAAGTTGAGCATGACGAGCAACACCGGCACGACGAACGCGATGCCGACGGCGAGGCACAGCGTGAGCACGAAGGAGTAGTAGGTCTTCGCGTCGTACCAGATCGTGTCCTCGGTCGGCGCGAACGTCGCCATGACCTCGATGATGCGCGGCATGATGATGATGCCGAGCACGACGCCGCCGAGGAACAGCGGGATCGCGGCGCCGAGGAAGCCGAGCACATACTTCCGCTCGCCCTTGCGCAGGCCGGGCATGAGGAACATCCAGGCCTGATAGAGCCACACCGGCGAGGCGATCACGACACCGAGCGTCAACGCCATCTGCAGGCGCAGGTCGAACGCGGTCGTAACGTTGCCGAAGTTGATCGACACTCCGCCGCCGCGCGACTCATTCAGAGCGTCGATCGGCTGGCGCAGCACCTCGAAGGCGGCGTCGGTGAGCAGGAAACCGCCCACCATCGCCACGATGATGGCGACGGCACAGATGAGGAAGCGATTTCGAAACTCAATCAGGTGGTCCGCAAGGCGCATACGGCCCTGCGGATTCACCTTCCGCGAGTACTTCTCCCGCTTCCGCTTTTGTTGTTGCGGAGCGGTCATGGGCTATCTCGGCGAAGCGCCCGTGGTGTCGGTGTCGTCGGTGCGCGGCGCCTGGCTCGTGTTGTCGACCGTGCCGGGCTGTGGGTCAACAGCCGGCGTGTCGGCGCTCTTCGTCTTCGAGTCTTTGACTTCGTCGTTCATCGTGCGTACTTCACCACGGAAGATTCGCATCGACTCGCCCAGGCTGCGGGCGAGTTTCGGCAGGCGGGGCGCGCCGAAGAGCAGCAGGATGATGACGAGGATGATGACCAGGTGCGCTCCGGAGAGGTTCGGCATAGGGGCTATCCCTTCTTGGGGTGGTGAATCAGGTGGGCGTACTGCAGGGGGTCGGCATGGGTCAGTGCGCGGCCGCGTGCAACGCGCGCCTCCCGCCGCTCGAGCGCACGCGCTCGGCGCAGTTCCCGTTGCTGTTCGTGGTGGTCGCGAACTTCGTCGCTGTGCCGGCCGAATGCGATCGGTTGTCGTGCGGCGACCGCCTCTCGTTCGCGCAGTTCGACGGCTTCGTCCGCAAGGCGGGCCGCCTCCTGCTGCACGAGCTCGAGGCGCTCGAGCTCGTGCAAGGCGGCACGCGCCTTCCGGAAGAGCCAAATCGCGCCGACGACAAGCACGGCAATAAGTAGGGCGACGAGCCCTACCCAAATCACTACCCACGACCACCACGGCATAGTCAGCTAGCTTACGTTGTCACCCTGATCGCCCGCGGCAATCAGCGCACCACGAAGCCACTCAGCGACAAGTTCACGAACCTCCGGCGGCCCCGTGACCACGAATCCGCCGGCATGCTCGGCTGCGAGCCGCGCGGCGACTTCGGGGCTACGGAACCGAAGATCCGCGCGAATCCAACCATCGGAGCCGATCTCGGGCACCTTGGCGGTGCCGAAGTAGGGCCTGATCGCGGCGACAGCGCCGGCACGAATCGCGACGCTGACGGTCAGCAACGATTTACCCGTGACCTCCAGCGCACGGTTGCGTTGAGCCGGAGTGTGAGGCGCAGCCGCGGTGTCGAGCACCTCAAGGTCGAAGATGCGGTCGCTGCGGAACCAGCGCAGTGCCTGCCGAAGATGGCAATACGCGTTGAGGTAGATGAGACCGCTGCGCGACTCAAGCCGAAGGGGATCTACCGTGCGTTCCTCGGGTGCCGACGAGGCCTCCCCGCTGTACCGCAACCGCAGCTGCCGACCCGAATCGATTGCCTGGCGGATGAGCTCGAGCTGCGGATCTCGGTTGGCCGGGGCCTCAGTCGTCGTGGCGCCGCGGAGCTTCGCCTGGAGTTCGTCGATGCGGCTTGCCTCGCTGCTCGTCGCGGACTCCCGCAGCACGTCGAGGCCGGTGAGCACGAGGGCGAGTTCGTCCGCGTCGAAGCTCTTCGGGGCACCCTCGACTGGCACATTCGTGAGTTTGACCCAAGGTTCATCCGCCTCGAGTCCGTCCGCATCGAAGTCAAACATGCGGGACGGATCGACCTGGCCGTCGCTGTCGTACAGTTCGAGTGACCAGACGTAGTCGATCACGGCGCGCATGCCCGCTGGTGTCTGCGAGAACGTTGCGGCGAGTTCACCGAGGTCGACACCGTACGGGTGCTTTCGGAGCCAGTCGACGAGCGACGAGATCAGGAGCACGTCGGTGGCTTTCGCGGCCGCGGTCATACTGGTGTCCCCTCATGCAGCTCGAGGGCGCGCTGGAGGCGATCCCGCACGCCCGCTCGAGTCGGCTCCGGTGATTCGACGACGAGCAAGTGGGCGAGCCCGGCAAACTCATCGGTCAGCACGCCGAGGTCCCAGTCGAAGACCTCGAACGAGACCCAGTCGTCTGTGCGGCCGAGCTCGGTGCCGCGCCCGCGCATCCGCGCTTCGGCCTCGGTACCGGCCCGCGCACGGACCCGCACGGGACGCTCGGCGGCGAGCGCGTCGAGCTTCGCCTCGAGCCCGGGCTCGGCGGTGTGGCCGGGGTCGGCCTCGCCCTCGACGCGAATCTCCGAGACGATTCGATTCACGAGATAGGTGCGGTGCGCGTCGCGCTCGACGTCCCAGGCATGCAGCAGCCATCGACCCGACTTCACGATGAGCCGCAGCGGATCCACCGTGCGCGGCCAGGGATCGCGGCTGTCCTGGTTGACGTAGTCGAAGCCGATGCGCTTGCCGCCGGTGATCGCCGAACGAAGCTGCGCGAACACGGGGTGCGTCGACACCTTCGCCGTGGGCTGCGAGGCGGTCGACTCAGCGCCGCTCTCGCCACTCGGCAAGAGCTTGAGGTATCCGCGCCGGGCCCCCTCGTCGAGACTTCGGTCGAGCCAGACCTTCGTCGCCGAGTCGATGAGGAGGGTCTCCTGGGCGTCGAGGCCCACGATGCCGACCGAGGCAGTGCTGCTCTCGAGTTGGAAGCGCCACTCAGCCCGGTTGCCAGGTGACTCCGGCTCGGGCACCGACTCGATCTGAAACCCACTCGCGCGGAGATCGGCGCGATCCCGCTCGAACTTCTTCTCAAGCGCGTCGGTGCGATCACCGCCGTTGCGCTCGAGTTGCGTCCGGTAGTCGGGCACCAGCCCGAACAACTCGTCGCTCGACAGCGGCCGCGTGCTGCTCATCAGGGCAAGGAGCAGGTGAATCTGTCGGGCGTGGTGGGGTTTGAGCGCAGCTGCCATATCTACACCAGGGCAATGATGTCGGCGACGAACACAAGCGTGCTGCCACCGGGAATCGGACCGTATGCTTCGTCACCGTAGCCGAGGTCGGACGGGAACACCGTGACGACGCGCGAGCCCACCTGCTGGCCGACCAGCGCATCCCGGAAACCCGCCACGACCATCGAGGTCGGGAACGCCGGCGGCAGGCCGGTCTCCCAGCTCGTGTCGAACATCGAGCCGTCGCTGAGCAGGTAGCCCGAATACTGCACGATCACCGTGTCGCCGTCAGCGACGGTCTCGCCATCGCCCTGGAGGATAACAGCCGTCTGCTGCTCGCTCGGGTCTTCGGCATCGGTGTTGATGGTGACGTCGGGTTCGCCCTCGCCGTCGGAGACCTCGGCGTAGTCGAACGTCTCGCCGGTCGGCGTGCCGGTGGCGGATGCGCCGGGCGTCACCTTGACCACGTCGGCCACCATGAGGACGGGGTCGCCCGCGTTGCCCTCGCCCGCAACGAGGCCGATGGGCACGGATGCGACGACGCGCGAGCCCGCCTTGACGCCGACGAAGAGCGGTTCGACGAAGGCCGGCAGCTCGGTGTTCGACAGTTGCGTCGCGGGGCCAAGCGAGCCATATGCGCTGAGGGCGTCGCCGTCCTCGGCGTAGTAGCTCCCGACGACGACCACGACGGTGTCGTCGGCCGTGAGCGGCTCGCCGTCGCCCTCGGTCACCACCGTGCGCTGGATGTCGGTCTCGTCGCCGGTGAGCTCGGCCGGTGCGGTGATCGTGACGACTGGCTCCTGACCGGTCTCCCCCGATACCTCGACGCCGTCGAGGCGGTCGCCGCCGTCAACGACCGTCACCTGGGCCGCGGCCGAGCTGCTCGTGGCCGACTCGTTCGGCGTCGATTCGGAGCAGCCGGTGAGGCCGAGCGCGACGACGACCGCGAGCGAGAGAATGCGGGTTGGCCTGCGCATTACTGCGCTGCCGGGGTCGAGCCGAGCACGTCCATGACCACGACGATCGCGTCGCCGCTGCCGACCGGCAGCTGCCCATCGGCGGTGTAGGCCGCGACGGTCGATGCCGGCAGCACGACGACCCGCTGCGAGCCAACCTCGATGCCCTGCAGCTCGGCGGTGGCGCCGAACATGCCGTCGTCGGTGTCGCCGACCGTGGTCTGGAACGGACCCTGGGCGCCCCAGGTCGTGCTGATGGTCGAGCCCGACGTCCACTCGAACGCCGAGAAGTTCATGGTGACCGTGTCACCCGCGGCGAGCTTCGGCCCGTTGCCCTGGATCGTCGTCGCGCTGCGCAGCTCGGTCGGCGCGGCCTCGCTCGGCATGGTCACGCCGGGCGTGCCGTCGGGCGCGGTGACGACGGCAGGGATGCCATTGTGCTGCGGCGCGATGCTGCCGGTGGCCGCCGAGTGGTAGACGCGGCTCACGTGCAGCGTGACCGTCGCCTCCTGCTGCATCTGCGCCTCGGTGAGCTGGGACTGCTCGGGCGAGAAGATCTGCTGCATCTGCATCGTCGCGGTGATCGTTTCGCCGCCCTGCGCACACTGGAGGGCATCCTTGATGCCGACCATGCCGTAGTCGTCGAGGATGCCGACGTTGATGGGCGCGGGATTGCCCTGCGCATCCTGCTGCAGCGAGGTTTCTGGGTAGATCTCGGTGCCGTCGGTCGTCGTGATCGCGAAGGTGAACTCGGCGACGCCGTCACCGTTGATGACGGGGCCGCTTCCGCCGCCCTCGCGCTGCGTCTGCACGGTGTCGGCGGGCTCGCACGCGCTCACGTTCTCGCTGGCCGGAACCTGGGCACAGCCAGCGAGCACGGTGCCGGCAAAGATGGTGACGCCCGCGAGCAGAGAGCGGGTGGGGCGGCGGCGAGCAATCACAGGGAGTCCTGTCCTTCCGTGGCGGTTGTGTCAATTATCTCTTGCGAATCGCGGGCTGCGTGCGCGGCGCCACGCTGGGCGTCGCGGCCGCGCTTGCGAAGCACCTTGTCGCTCACGGTGCGCTCGCCGACGGTCGCCTCGGTCCAGGCCTCGGGGTCGCTCGGTGTCCATGCCTCGCGGTCGGCGTCGGTGCCCGCCACCTTCGAGGTCTTACGCTTCTCGGGCAGCGTCGTGCCCGGGGCAAGCCGGCGTGCGGTGAGGAGGAAGCCGGTGTGCGCCACCATGCGGTGGTCGGGTCGCACGGCCAATCCCTCGACATGCCAGCCGCGCACCATCGTCTCGTCGGCCTCGGGCTCGGTGAAGCCGCCGTGTTCGCGGATCGCCTCCGCGACGCGCGACAACTGCGTCGCGGTCGCGACATAACAGACGAGCACACCGCCCGGGATCATCGCCTCCGCGACCGCGGGCAGGCACTCCCACGGCGCAAGCATGTCGAGGATCACGCGGTCGACGGTGCCGGGCTCGAACTCGCGCGGCAGCGCATCCTGCAGATCGCCGATCGCGATGCGCCAGTTGTCGGGCTCGCCGCCGTAGACGCTGGCGACGTTGCCGCGGGCGACCTCCGCGAACTCCTCGCGACGCTCGAAGCTCACGAGCTCGCCCTGTCCCGCGAGCATCCGGAGCAGCCAGAGCGAGAGCGCACCCGAGCCGACGCCGGCCTCGACGACCTGCGCGCCCGGCCGAATGTCGGCCTTCGCGAGGATCATCGCGGAATCCTTCGGATAGATGATCGCGGCGCCGCGCGGCATCGACATGATCACGTCGGTGAGCAGCGGGCGCAGCGCGAGGTATTCCATGCCGCCGGTCGAGGTGACCACCGAGCCATCGGGAATTCCGATGATCGCGGCGTGGTCGATCGTGCCGTACTGCGAGTGGACCTGTCCGCCCTCGGTGAGCCAGGTGGTCGTCAGGCGACCCTTTGGGTCGGTGAGCTGCACGCGTTCGCCGGCGCGGAAGGGGCCGGACGGGGGCGACTGGATCATTCGGTGGGGACTCCTCGTGTTCGGAAGGTGGTGTAGAGCGCTCGAAGCTGTGGCCAGTTGAGCCCAACGAGGCTCTCGCGCAGGATGTACTCGGGGCTCGGCGGAATGTCGATGCCGTGCGGCACCGCGATGGTGACGCAGTCGGCGGCGAGCGCGCCACGGATGCCGTTCATCGAGTCCTCGATGACAACGCAGTCGGTTACCGCGACGCCAAGTCGTTCGGCCGCGTAATAGAAGGGGTCGGGTTCCGGCTTGCCGGGCCGCACATCCGAGCTCGTGACCGTCAGCGTGAACTCGCAGCCGGGCAGGTGCTTGAGCACCGCATCCGCCAGCGCGCGATTCGAGTTGGTGACGAGCGCGGTCGGCACCCCGTGGCGGTTGAGATCTGCGAGCAGCTCGACGGCGCCCGGTCGCCACTGGATGTTGTCGGTGACGCTGTCGCAGACGTCGGCGAACACCTCGTCGACGATCTCTTCGAAGTCGTCGATGACGCCGAGCGATTGGAAGAGTGTGACGACCTGCTCCGAGGAGGCGCCAACGAGGTCAATTTCTTGTTGGGGGGTCAGTTCCGGTAGACCTCGACGGGTCAACAGCGCCGACTGCGCCCGAATCCAATGCGGTTCGGTGTCGGCAAGCGTGCCATCCATGTCCCAGAGGACGGCTTCGGGTGCGCGCTCGCTCATAGGAGAACATCCTACCGGCGACCGACATCGCAACGTCGTAGGCTAGGTAGAACCCCATTTCCTACGGAGAAACCGCGTGACCTCACAGCTTCCCCTGCCGAACTTCGACTCGAACACCCCCTTTGCAGAGGGCAACACCCTAGTGATTGCGCTGCAGGGCTGGAACGACGCCGGTGAGGCGGCGAGCTCGGCGGCGACGGAACTCCAAGAGCAGCTCAACATCGACCTGCTCGTTGAGCGCTTCGAGTCGGAGGACTTCTTCGACTACAGCGTCGCGCGCCCTCGGGTCGAGTTCGCGGGCGACGGCCGCAAGGTGATCCGCTGGCCGGGCGCGACCCTCGCCGGACCGGTGCGCGGTGGGCGTATCTACACGCTTACTGGCGTCGAACCGAACTTCCGCTGGCGCCGCTACGCGAGCGAGGTCGTAGCTGCGAGCGAGCGCATCGACATTTCGAGCATCGTGCTCGTTGGCGCACTGCTCGCCGACGCACCACACACCCGCGACATCCAGGTGTCGCTGAGCAGCGACGACGAGGGCCCGCAGCACGAGCTCGGCATCGAGGCGTCGTCTTACGAGGGGCCCACGGGAGTCCTTTCGGCCATCGCCGAGGAGGCGCATGGCGCGGGCATCCAAATCGTGTCGATGTGGGCCTCGGTGCCTCACTACGCGCAGACGCCCGAGCTGCCGAACCCGAAGGCGACGCTCTCGCTCGTGAACGAGCTTGCAAAGCTGCTCAAGGTCGACATCAAGTCGGATCACCTGCGCGAGGAAGCCACCACGTGGGAGGAGCGCGTCTCTGAGGCGGTCGAGGCCGATGACGAGCTGCGTGGTTACGTTGAGTATCTCGAGCAGACCCGCGACGTGGTCGACTCGGAGGAGGCGACCGGCGACGCCATCGCCGCCGAGTTTGAGCGCTTTTTGGCCGATGGTCGCAACAATCCCAATCGTGCCGGTGGCCATGCGACGCGCGGCGACACGGGCTCACTGCCCCGCGTTGAGCCCGGCGACTCGAAGAACGGCGGAACCGACGAATCCGGTGCCGAGGGCTCGGACGACGAGGACGACGGCTCGAAGTAGGCCGCGGCGGTTGGCGCAGCGCGCCTGGAACTACCTAGCTTGCGAGTAGGTCGATGCCCAGCAGCGCATCGACCGCAGCGACGACCTCCATGCCAGGTGTCGCCTCCGCGGCCCAGGCGTCAACCGCGGCGATCGCGCCGGCGGTGTCGAGGTCATCGGCGATACGCGCACGCATTTCCGATACGGTTTCGGCACCACCCGAGG
This sequence comes from Gulosibacter sediminis, assembly GCF_030011715.1. NCBI lineage: Bacteria > Bacillati > Actinomycetota > Actinomycetes > Micrococcales > Microbacteriaceae > Gulosibacter > Gulosibacter sediminis. The sequence goes on from NZ_JASCYH010000007.1 coordinate 12,369, forward strand.
TCGCGCGGCCGGCGGCCTCACGCCAGCGCTCGAGGCGCGCCTCGTTCTCGCAGAGCTCGCCCTCGAACCACTCCCAGTCGCTGCGGTAGTGGTGCCCGAGCACGGTGAGCCGCACCGCGGCCGCGTCGCGACCGGCCTGCGTGAGCTTCGAGACGAGCACGAGGTTGCCGAGCGACTTCGACATCTTGGTGCCCTCATACCCGACGAGGCCGGCGTGGGCGAAGTGGCGGGCGAACGGCTCGCCCGTCAGCGCCGTGGCGTGGGCGCAGGTCATTTCGTGGTGCGGGAAACGTAGGTCGCGGCCGCCCGCCTGCACTGTCACCTGGGGACCGAGCTCGCTGGTGGCGATCACGGCGCACTCGACGTGCCAACCCGGGCGACCGGCGCCGACACCAGCATCCCAGCTCGGCTCGCCCTCGCGGTGGGCGCGCCAAAGCAGCGGGTCGAACGGCGAACGCTTGCCGGGGCGATCGGGGTCGCCGCCGAACTCAACGAATGCGCTCGCGAGTTTGTCGGGTGAGAAGTGGCTCATCTCGCCGAGGCCGTACCGACCGGTGGCCTGCACTGCGGCGACGTCGAAGTAGATGTCGTCACCGTCGGCGTCGTTGGTGGGCACGGCGTACCCGAAGCCGTCTGCGACGAGGCGGTCGACCGCCTCCGCAATCTCGTCGACGATGTCCTTGACTCGCACGTACGCGTTCGGCGGAATCACGCGCAGCGCAGCCATGTCGCCCCGGAAGAGGTCGGTTTGCGACTCGGCCAGGTCTTCCCAATCAACGCCGGTCTTCGCCGCCCGCTCGAGCAGCGGATCGTCGACATCGGTGACGTTCTGCGCGTACTCGACCTCGACGCCGGCCTGCGAGAGCGCCCGGATGAGCGTGTCGAACGCGAGATACGTCGCCGCGTGGCCGAGGTGCGTCGCGTCGTAGGGCGTGATGCCGCAGACGTAGAGGCGCACTCGGCCATCCGCATCCGCCTCGAGCGGGAGCACGGCGTCAGCGGCCGTGTCGAACAGCCGAACCGGGGCCGCTTCGCCTTCCAGCTGTGGAACTGCAGGACGCGGCCAAGACTCGATTCGCTTCACCCCGACAGTCTACCGGGGCGCGGCGCGTTAAGCGCTCCCGGCGAGCGGGTCGACGACGCCCGTAATGAGCAGGATGATCAGCAGCGTGCCGAGCGCGATGCGGTAGATCACGAACGGCATGAAGCTGCGGGTCTCGACCCACTTCATCAGGAACTTGATGACTACCCAGCCGACGAGGAACGAGATGACGGTGGCGAGCAGCGTGGCACCCCAGTTGAGCGGTGTGCCGGTGGTTTGGTCTTCAGTGAGCGCGCCAAGTAGCTCATACCCACCCGAGCCGAGCACGGCCGGGATCGCGAGCAGGAATGCGTAGCGTGCGGCCGAGGGACGGTCGTAGCCCATGAGGCGACCCGCAGTAATGGTGCCGCCCGAGCGCGAGACGCCGGGAATCAGCGCGAGCGCCTGGGCGAGACCGTAGAGCAGGCCGTCTTTCCAGTTGAGGTGCTCAAGAGTCTTCGCACGCCGCGAGAGCACGTCGGCGAGACCGAGAATGATGCCGAAGACGATGAGCGAGATCGCGATGATCCAGAGCGAACGGAACTGCGTGCGGATGAGGTCCTGCAGCAGCACACCGAGCAGCACGATGGGCACCGAGCCGATGATGATCAACCAGCCCATGCGCGCGTCGGGGTCGTTGCGCGGCACCTTGCCGGTGAGCGATTGCACCCACTTCGTGATGATGCGCACGATGTCGCGCCAGAAGTAGACGACGACCGCGAGCTCGGTGCCGATCTGGATGATGGCGGTGAAGGTCGCCCCCGGGTCGTCCATGCCCATCGCGAGCCCCGCAACGCGGATGTGCGCGCTCGAGGAGATCGGCAGAAACTCAGTGAGCCCCTGCACGATGGCGAGAACGATCGCCTCCAACCAGCCCATGTGCGTTGATCCTTTCGGTCGCCTAATGCCAGCCGTTGATCTTACGCCCAGGCTCCCCGAGAAGCTGTGGGAGACGCGCGGCGGCTAGTAGGTGCGCAAGAAGTGTTCGAGCACCTGGCGGCCGAACACGAGCGACTCGAGCGGCACGCGCTCGTCGACGCCGTGGAACATGGCCGGGAAGTTGAGTTCAGCCGGAAGCTGCAGCGGGGCGAAGCCGTAGCCGTCGATGCCGAGTCGGGCGAGCGACTTGTTGTCGGTGCCGGCGGGCAGCAGGTACGGGATGATCTTCGCCCCGGGGTCGTACTCGCGCAGGGATGCGAGGCTCGCGTCCACGAGCGGGCCAGTCGATGGCGCCTGGGCGCCGATCGCCTGCCAGTCGATCTCGACGTCGATGCCGTTGCCGACGATCTCACGGATCTGCTCGAGCACTGCATCCTCTTCGCCCGGCAGCGGGCGCACGTCGATTGCAACCGAAGCGGTCTCGGGAATCACGTTGTGCTTGTAGCCGCCGTCGAGCATGGTCGGGTTCGCGGTGGTGCGCAGGGATGCGCGCAGCCAGGCCGCTGCGAAGCCGCCGCGGAGTGCGAGTTCATCTGGTGAAACCTGTTCTGCATCCGCGCCGGTGAGCTCGCACAGCGCGTCAATCATCTCGGTCGAAGTCTCGTTGAGCTGCACCGGCCACTCGTGCTCGGTGAGGCGGACGATGGCGCGGGCGAGCTCGGAGATCGAGTTGTCGCTCGTCGGCACGACCTTCGAGCCATGGCCGGAGGGGCGGCGCGCACGCAGGCGCAGCCAGATCATGGCCTTTTCGCCGGTCTGCAGGAGGTAGGCGCGCTGGCCGTCGATGTTGATTGAGTAGCCGCCGACCTCGCTGATCGCCTCGGTCGCCCCCGCGAAGAGCTCGGGCTTGTTGTCGACCGCCCAGTGAGCGCCGAGCTTGCCGCCGTCTTCCTCGTCGGCAAAGAACGCGACGATCAGTTCGCGCTCCGGTAGCTCGCCCGAGGCGATGATGTTGTCGAGGGCCGTGACGATCATGGCGTCCATGTTCTTCATGTCGACGGCGCCGCGGCCCCAGATGCAGCCGTCGCGCACCTCGGCGGCGAACGGGTCGACGCTCCAGTTGGAGGCGTCGGCTGGCACGACGTCGGTGTGGCCGTGCACGACGAGTGCGGGCTTGTCGGGGTTACGGCCTGGGATGCGCGCCACGACGCTCGTGCGATTCGGCTCGGACTCGAACAGCACCGGCTCGGTGTTCAGCGCGCGGAGGCGCTCGGCGAGGAAACCCGCGGCCTCCCGCTCCCCCGAGCTCTTGCCATTGCCCCAGTTCTGCGTGTCGATGCGGATGAGCTCGCGCGTGAGGCTGACGGTCGGATCGGAAGTAAGCGGGTGTTCCTCAGTCATGAAATCAAGCCTAGGCCGGTGGATGCGCGGGCGGGGCGCGCTTGACGCTGTTTGACGGTGCGGACGGCGCGTCAGTGGTTCGTGCACCAGCGGAATAGGCACGCGCGAAACATCGTTGGGCAAGTCATGGGTTCTGCGCTTGTTCTGGATCAGTTCGGTGACACCAATCACCTGAGACTCGCGCGCATCGAGACGCGACCGCTACTGGCAACGGAGGTGCGCATCGGTGTCACCGTCGCGGGCCTCAACCCCGTGGACTGGCAGATCGTCGAATCTCGCGCCCTCGCCACCGTGTTCGGGCTCGAGCTTCCGATGGGATTCGGCAACGACTTCGCCGGGATCGTGGTCGAGACCGGCCCCTACGTGCGCCGCTGGAGCGTCGGCGACCGTGTCTTCGGCGGTGCCCGCGGCCGTGCCGTCGCGACCTCGATCGTCCTCGATGAAAATCATCCGAGTCTGCGCCGCACGCCACCGACGGTCTCCGACCTCGAGGCTGGAGTGCTGGACATCGCGGGACGGACGGCGTCTGCCGTCGCTGACGCTCTGTCTGTGCAGCCCGGCGAGACCGTCCTCGTCGGCGCGGCGGGCGGAGGCGTTGGTTCGATCCTCACGCAGCTACTCGTTCGGCACGGCGCCAACGTCATTGGAACCGGGTCACTCGCTTCGACCGACTACATTCGGTCGCTCGGCGCGCGGCCCATGAGATACGGCGACGAGCTGGCCGCCGACATTGCCGCGAGCAACATACCTATCGCTGCGACTGCGGACCTGCATGGAACGGACACCGCTCAGGCTGCGATCCGCTCGGGCGTCCCGCCACACCGCGTGGTCACCATCGAGGCGGACCAACCGCCCGCCGGTGTTGTTCGGGTCAATGGTTCCGACGCGTCCCCCGATGCGCTCGACCGGCTCTTGGAGCTGATCTCCACCAAGTCCTTGCGCATCCCCATCGCGGCGACCTACACCCTCGACCAGTTCCATCTCGCGATCTCACACCAGCGCAGCCGCCACGTCCACGGCAAGATCGCAATCAGTACTTCCTTGAGCAATGCGAGCTAGATCTACGCCGACGAAGTAGCCCGGGCACCAACCGTCACTAACCGAGTCACTCATGCGGCCAGTTGATGTCGGTGGCTCGTGCGAGAGTGAACTTGTCTCAGAAACCCGACCGCGGATGCTCGAAACCTCGAACATCCAAGCCAGCAAGTTTAGAACAGATGTTCCCTTCACATTTTGCCTTGATGCGTATATACTTGCTACAACGGTTCCCCCATTGACGCGCCTTCGAGGAGGTGACGCCCGATGACCGCAACGACTCCCCCACCCGGCTCTGATGCTGATGAGCCGATTCGTCGCGCCCCGAAGCACCGGCCAGACGGCACCACCCCTCCACCTGAGACTGACGGGCTCAATGACGCGCTCGCGGCGATTGAGGGCATGGTCCTCAACGGGGCGAAACTTGAGCAAGTCGGCGCGTACATGAAGATGATGGGGCTCGCGCAGGCGTACGCAGTCGCCGAGCACCGCACGTACGCGCAACTGCAGGAACGTTCCTCGGTCGCGAGTCCCGACGACCTGCTGCGGTTGAACCTGCGGTCGATCGTGGCGGAGTTCGGGATTCACACCAACGAGTCCGACACCGCCCTCCTGAACCGCGCATACGACGCGCACCGGTTGGGTACTGACTTTGTTGTGTGGCTCGACCCACTGCGCGAGGCTGCGGTGACGATGCGGCATGCTCGCGCGTTGCTGCGGCATGCGGGCATCGTGCCTGACGCGCGCCGCGATGAATACGCGAACAAGGTGCTCGAGCTCGCGAAGGGCGAGACCGTCGCCGCAACCGACGCATTCGCACGCAAGCTCGCCGCCCAACTGGGTGCTGAGGAGTTCAAGGCGGCGTTCGAGCACGAATACCAGGCCCGCCACGTCACGATCGAAGACCGCGACTTTGGCATGTCGCGCATCACTGCCGACGTTCCGACCCTGCAAGCCCACGCGATGTATGACCTCATGTACCAGCAAGCGAAAGCTTTGCGTGAGGAGCACGTGAACGAGGCTGACGAGCACCGTCGCCGCGTCCGCGACGCACAGGCACGTGGGGAAGCACTCTCCGCTGCAGACGCCGAGTTCATCGAGGATCCCCGCACCGTGCGCCAGCTCATGGCTGACCTGTTCGTGGAGACGTTCCTGACCTCGACGCCGCAAAGCGTGCGCGAATACGACGCCAAGGGCCGGCCGCGCGTTAACGCGACGGTGAGCATCGTCATCCCGATCATGAATCTCCTGAACCCGGACGCACCGCGCGATGTCGCGACGATCAACGGGATGACGCCGGTCAGCATGACCGAGGCCCACGAAATGGCATCGAAGGCGAAGTGCTTCCAACGCATCCTCACTGACCCGATCACCGGGCACGTATTGACCGTTGATTCGCGTACTCCGACGCCATCGATGCGACAGTTCTTGCAGGCGAGGGATCAAGTGTGTTTGTTCCCGGGCTGCCGCAGACCCGCGCATCAAAGCGAACTTGATCACACGAAACCGTGGGCCGCGGGCGGCAAAACCGACGTCGACAACCTGGGACACCTCTGTCCAAAACACCACACGCTGAAACATCAACGTCCGTGGGAGTGCGAACAACTCGGCGGCGGCAAGGTCGGGTGGAGAACACCGCGCGGCGAGTGGGTCACGGTCGAACCCGCACCAGTCGGGCCGATCTTCAAACCCGTCGAGGAACAGGGCTACGACGCCGTCAACGATCCGGCACCGTTCTAGGTCGGATAACCCGTCTGCACGCGACAAAACTGGGCAGATCGGTTGGGCAACTGGGCCGATTTGCGCTGCACCGAATGAAGCATTAAAGTAGTCATTCGTGCCCACGAGCACAAAACACCCGCGCGGGTGGCGGAATTGGTAGACGCGCTAGCTTGAGGTGCTAGTGACCGTATTAGGTCGTGGGGGTTCAAGTCCCCCCTCGCGCACAGTAACGACAAGGCCCCTGACCTGGAATTCAATCCGGTCAGGGGCCTTTCGCGTTGGTGCACAGCCTATAATTGAACGACAATCAATTCTTCCGATTTCGGTGAGGAGGCTGCCGCATGCACGATCTCTCAGACCGCGCTGACGTCGAACGGCTGGTATCTACCTTCTACTTGTCCGCTTTCGAGGATCCTTTGATCGGCCCGATCTTCACTGACGTGGCCAAACTCGACCTCGACCACCACTTGCCGATCATGTGCGACTTCTGGGAGACGGTGCTGTGGAACGCCGGCAAGTACCGCCGCAACGCGCTCCAACTCCACTTCGCGCTACACACCAAGCACCCGCTCGGTGAGGAACACTTCGAACGGTGGCTCGACCTCTGGACGAATAACCTCGACGCCCAGTTCAGTGGACCGATCGCCGACCGCGCAAAGCTCCAGGCCACCCGGATCGCAGGCTCGATGCAGCGACGACTCGCCGGCCGCTCCGGCAGCGACTTCGAAACAATCCGCCGCAGAGAGCTCTAGGAGCGCGACCCCACGACAGTGAGCAGGACGGCGGCATCCTCCAGCGCCAACAGGCCGTGACGCTGCTGCGGGATCACGATGTGTTCGTTCGCGCTCAGATCACAGCGCTCATCGCCAGCCGTCAGCCGCACCCGCCCACGCAGGACGTGGAGCAGTGCTTCGCCCGGATTCTCGTGCTCAGAAAGTTCGCGGCCGTCGCGCAGCACGAGCAGCACCTGCGAGAGCTGGCCGCCCGGCACGGCCCGAAACACGCGGGTCGCCCTGCCGCTGCCCGTCGCGCCCGAGGCCGCCAACAGCTCATTGATCAACTCGTTCAGGTCGACGCTGCTCATCGCTTCGGACATGATGTGGCCTCCTCAGTAGCTAGTCCTGGCCCGGTAGTCGAGCAACTGGTCATACAGCGATTGACGAAAACGGGTCTTCTTCTCGATGTTCTCGAGCATCGAGCGGCCGCCCTTGTCGACCGTAGCAAGGTCGAGCTTGCTCGAGTCGATCAGCGCCGAATAGAACGGCTGGAACGTCTCGTCTGGATACTTAAACGTCGCCGCAAGCAGGGCCAAGGGCGAGCCGAACCGAGGCGAGACGAGGTTCACGTCCGCGCCATGCTCGATCAGGCGCGCAGTCAGAACCGCCTCCGGCTCGTAGTCGTGCGGCCAATGGCTGAAGAGCAGGTGCAGTGCCCCGACGTTGTCCTCTTGCAACACAAAGCCCGCGTCCGCGCCGCGGTCGAGCAGTGCGTTCGCGATTTCGAGCCGATCTGCCGTCGATCGATTCGTCAGCGCGCACGCAAGCGCCGTGCGGTCATGGCTTCGCCACGACTTCGCGTCGTCCGGACCAAGCCAGGCGAGGACCTCAGGCAGGGTGCCTTCCCTCAGCGTCTTGAGTTGCTCTTGAACTTCGCTCGCCATGTGCTCCGCTCCCCGGTCTCGGCATCGGCATCGGCATCGGCAGGACAAAACACCAACAGCCTACGGTTGAACCAAGCAATCACACTCACAACGCGATGGAGCGAAATGAGCACCACAGCCGACCACGCCGCCCTCCAAAAGAAACTGCAACTCAAGCCCGGCACTCGCCTCTGGGTCTGGCCCGAGACGCAGACGCACCCGCCGGAGCTCACCGCCGACACGATCGAGGCCACCGACCTCGCCGACGCCGACGTGGCGGTGCTCTTCACCAACTCCCTCGCTGACGTCGACGCTGCGCTCGACCAGCACATCCTGGCACTCGCGCCGCTGCGCGCCGTGTGGTTCGTCTATCCCAAGGGCAACGCAACCGACTTCAACCGCGATACGCTCTGGAATCGGCTGCTGCGCGATGACTGGCGCGCGAATTCAAACGTGGCGTATAACGAAGCGCTGTCGGCCATCCGTGCGCGCCCGCTCAAGCCCGGCGAGACGGTGCGGAAAACGTAGCCAACCACACCACCGGTCCAGTCACAGGCCGAGTTCAGCGCCACTTTTTAAGCTCGGCCGCGTGCCCGCGGACCAGCGCGGGCCGAATCACCAAGGAGCGAATCATGGCTACTGGTCTTCACCCTTACCTCAACTTCCCCGGCAACACCCGCGAGGTGATGGAGTTCTACGGACAGGTCTTCGGTGTCGAGCCTCGCCTTTCGACCTTCGGCGAGTTCAACGCAGTGCCCGCCGACAGCGAGCACGCCGACAAGGTGATGCACTCGAGCCTCGAGGTGACCGACCTCATCCAGCTCTTCGCCGCCGACCACCTCGAGGGCATGGCCCCGTACGACTACCAGCCCGGCAACAACATCGACCTCTCGCTCATGGGCGACGACGAGGACCGAATCCGCGGCTACTTCGACGGCCTGGCCGCGGGCGGTAACGTGATCATGCCGCTCGAACGACAGGTCTGGGGCGACCTCTACGGCGCGCTGATCGACAAGTTCGGCATCTCCTGGATGTTCAATATCGGCCCGGGCGAGAGCGACTAGCGCCAGGCTCTTCGGGTTGCACGTCCCGCCTCACGTAGGCTGGACGGGTGCGACCCGATCTATTTTTCCCTTTGCAACAGGCCGCTACAGACTCCGGCAGCGCCTTCGGCGTCATCGGTGACTGGGCCGTCGCCGTCATGAACTTCCTCGGTGCCTTCGGCGTCGGGCTGCTCGTGCTGGCCGAGAATCTCTTCCCGCCCATCCCCTCTGAGGTGATTCTGCCGCTCGCCGGCTTCAGTGCAGCCTCTGCCGACGGCACCTTCACTTGGGTCGAGGCCCTCATCTGGGCCACGATCGGCTCGGTCGCCGGCGCCTACTGCCTCTACGGGCTCGGCGCGTGGCTCGGCCACGACCGCACCGTCAGGCTGCTCTCGTGCCTCCCGCTAGTCGACCGCGACGAGATCGACGCGACCATCAAGTGGTTCAACAAGTACGGTTACTGGACCGTCTTCTTCGGGCGGATGATCCCCATCTTCCGATCGCTCATCTCGCTGCCGGCCGGCGTCGAGCGCATGTCATGGTGGCGCTTCGGCATCTTCACGCTGCTCGGCTCGGGCATTTGGAACACGATCTTCGTCTACGGCGGCTACCTGCTCGGCAGCAACTGGCACGTGCTCGAGGAGGCGGCCGGCTGGTTCCAGTACGCCGTCATCGCCATCGTGCTCATCCTCATCGCACTCTATGTGTTCTACAAGCTGCGCAAGCAGGCACGCCAGCGCCGCGCTAGTGCAGACGGCGACGAAGCTCGTTGATGCGCTGCTGAATCTGGTGCGAGGTGGCCTGGCCCACGGCCGGGCCACCGCAGATGCGCCGCAGCTCGCCGTGCACCTTGCCGTGCGGCATGTGTGATTGCCGGGCGTAGAGCCCGACGAGCGAATTGAGCAGCGTGCGCTGCTCCTTGAGGCTGCGATGCAGCGGCTGCACCGTCTGGTGGCCGTCGTGCACCTCATTGCGGGCCCGCGCATCCTGAATGCGCGTCTGCTTCTGTGCCCGCGACTCGAGCACCTGGGCAACCTCGTCGTGGTTGAGGATGCCCGGCAGCCCAAGGTACTCGAGTTCCTCGAGCGACCCGACCTCGGCGCTGTAGCCATAGTCGCCCCCGTCGTAGACAACCCGCTCGAACTGCGCCTCCGACGAGATCGCCGTGAACTTGAACTTCGTGAGTTCCTCGCTCGCACGATCTTCGGCCTCGGCCGCAGCGAGCTCGCGCTCCTCCTCGGTCATGCCGTCGACCTCGGCGTCGCCGTTGCCCTCGCGTCGGTCGAGCGCGTGGTCACGCTCGAGTTCGAGCGCCTCGGCGAGCGACGCGAGCTTTGGGACCGAGGGGATGAACACGCTCGCGGTTTCGCCCCGGCGACGGGCGCGCACGAAGCGCCCGATGGCCTGAGCGAAGAACAGCGGCGTGGACGAGCTCGTGGCGTACACGCCGACCGACAGTCGGGGAACGTCGACGCCCTCCGACACCATGCGCACGGCGACCATCCACCGCTCGTCTGAGTCAGAGAACGACTCGATCCGGGCAGATGCGCCGGGGTCATCGCTGAGGATCACGGCGGGCTTCTGGCCGGTGATGTGCTCGAGCAGGGCCGCGTAGCCGCGGGCGGACTGGTGGTCGGTCGCGATCACTAGCCCGCCGGCATCGGGCACCTCGAGCCGCACCTCACTCAGCCGCTGGTCGGCGGCCTTGAGCACTTGCTGCATCCAGTCGCCCTCGGGGTCGAGCGCCGTGCGCCAGGCCTGCGAGACGATGTCCTTCGTGTTGTCGTCGGCGAGACCAGCCGACATTTCCTCGCCCGAGGTGTCGCGCCAGCGCATGCTGCCCGCGTACGTCATGAAGAGCACGGGGCGCACGACGCCGTCGCGGAGCGCTCGCCCGTAGCCGTAGGTGTAATCGGCCTTCGACACGCGGATGCCGTCGTCGTCGGGCACGTAGCGCACGAACGGGATGGGCGCGGTGTCGGAACGGAACGGCGTACCCGTCAGCGAGAGCCGCCGCTCGGCGTGCTCGAAGGCGTCACGCAGGCCATCACCCCACGAGAGGTTGTCGCCACCGTGGTGCACCTCGTCGAGAATCACGAGCGTGCGCGCCGACGAACAGAGGTACTCGTGCACGTACGGCTTCATCGACACCTGCGCGTAGGTGACCGCGATGCCGTGATACTCGCGCGAATAGGTGCGCTGGCTGTTCGAGAACTTCGGGTCGAGTCGGATGCCCGCCCGCGCCGCCGACGCCGCCCACTGGGTCTTCAGGTGGTCGGTCGGAGCGACGACGATGATGCGGTTGACGGTGCCCGCGTGCAGCAGCTCTGCCGCGAGGCGAAGCGCGAAGGTCGTCTTACCGGCGCCCGGGGTGGCCGATGCGAGGAAGTCCTTCGGCTCCTTCTCGAAGTAGGTCTGCAGCGCTTCCTGCTGCCAGGCACGCAAGTTACCCGCCGTACCCCAGGGCGCGCGCTGCGGATACGACGGCGACAGGTGCTCAGCCGCATACAGGCCCACCTGTGCTCCAGCACGCTGTGATTCAGACATCTGATCCACCATACGACTCACCTCCGACATGGCTTAGTCGTTCAGTAACGCGTAGAGCGCAACGGCACTGGTCGCGGCGACGTTGAGCGAGTCGACGCCGTGCAGCATCGGGATGATGACGGTGCGGTCGGCCGCCTCCAGCGCGCGTCGGGTGAGTCCGTCGCCCTCGGTGCCGAGCAGCAACGCGACCCGCTCGGGCCGCTCACGCGCGTAATCCTGCAGCGGCGCGGCGTACTCATCGAGGGCGAGCCCGGCGATCTCGAAGCCGTGCTCGTGGAACAGCTCCCGACTCTCCTGCCAGCTCGGCAGCCGGGTCCACGGCACCTGCAGCACGGTGCCCATCGACACGCGCACACTGCGCCGGTAGAGCGGGTCGGCGCAGCGCTCGGTCACGAGGACGGCGTCGGCGCCGAGGCCCGCCGCATTGCGAAACGCCGCACCGACGTTTGTGTGGTCGACGATGTCCTCGAGCACGAGCACCGTCTTCGCGTTCTCGAGCACCGACGCGGCCGACGGCAGCTCGGGCCGGTGCATGGCCGCCAGCACGCCCCGGTGCATCCGATATCCCGTCAGCTGCTCGAGCAGCTCTTCGCTGCCGACGAACACTGGAGTGTCGGGGTGGTCGACGAGCAGCCGCTCGGCCTGCGGCAGAAACTTCTCTTGCAGCAGCATCGACCGCGGCACGTGCCCCGCAGCGACCGCGCGCGCCACGACCTTTTCTGACTCGGCCATGTAGAGCCCACCGGCCGGCTCGAGCTTGCGGCGCAGGGCAACATCAGTGAGACGCGAATAGTCTTGCAGGTCCGGATGTTCGAGAGAAGTGATGGGGAGAATGCGCACCGAGCAAGTTTGCCACTTTCCGCGGCCAGAGGCGTCGACCGACCGCGGAGGTATCCGGTGATCGCTCCCTACGAGGCCGCGGGGGCCGAAGAGATCGCGGAGATCCTCGCGACACAGCCCGCCGCCGTGCTGACGGGTGCCGGTATCTCAACCGACTCGGGCATCCCCGACTATCGCTCCCCCGGCGCGCCGAAGCGCAACCCGATGACGTGGCAGCAATTCCTCGAGTCGGAGGCGGCGCAGCGGCGCTACTGGTCGGGCGCGGCCAAGGGCTGGCGGCGGATGGGCCGCTTCGAGCCGAATGCCGGTCACCTCGCGCTCGCCGCGCTCGAGGCCGGCGGCTACGTTGTCGGCATCGCAACCCAGAACGTCGATAGCCTGCACCGTCGAGCCGGTTCGAAGCACGTGATCGAGCTGCACGGGCACCTGCGCACGGTGCACTGCCTGCCCCACCGCCATGTCGAAACCGCCGACTCGCTGCTCGCGCGCATCCGCGCCGACAACCCGTGGCTCGCCGACGAGCGCGTCACAGAGGGGCCAGACGGCGACGCCGCGATCGCCGAAGAACTCGTCGACACCTTCGTACTGCCCCGCTGCCTTGAGTGCGGCGGTGCGATGGCGCCCGACGTCGTCATGTTTGGCAACTTCGTTAGCGCCGAGAACAACCGCGCGGCGACACAGCTCATGAACCGGGCCGACGCGCTGCTCGTGGTCGGCACCTCGCTCGTGGTCAACACGGGCGTGAAGATGGTGCACCGCGCGCGCCGCCAGGGCAAACCCGTGATGCTCGTGAATCGCGGCGCAACCCCGGTGGATGCGCTGGCCCAGTTCCGCGTCGACGGCAGCACCTCGGCGGTGCTCGAGCGCGTCGCGGAGCTGCTCGGCATCGCTACGCCTGCGGCGTAGCCGCCGCGACGGCCGCGTCGATCGCGTCAGCGAGCGGGGCGTCGCCCTCGACGAGACAGATGTCCTTCCACACCGTGCGGCTATCGGCGAGGGCGAGTCGGATCAACGCCGCAACGTCGGCCCGCCGAGTCTTCCCACCGCGATCGATCGGCCCGAACGAGACGAGCCCGCGCCCCGTCGCCGGTTCGTCCGTGAGGCCGCCGGGCTTCACGATGGTCCAGTCGAGCGCGACCCGGCGAAGTGCCTGGTCGGCCTCCCGCTTCGCGTCCCAGTACGCGGCGAACACTTCATCGTCGCTCTGGCTCGGCTGCTCAGCGCCCATGAAGCTGATCTGCACGAAGCGCATGGCACCCGAGAGAATCGCCGCCTCGGCCGACTTGATCGAGCCGTCGCGGTCAACCGTCCTCTTGCGCTCGGCGCCCGAACCGGGGCCAGCACCCGCGGCAAACACCACCGCATCCGAGTGGTCGAACGCGTCGGCGAGCTCGTTCGCCGACGCCGACTCGATGTCGCAGACGACGGGAATCGCGCCGAGCGCCTCGAGTTCGGCCGCGTGGTCGGCATTGCGCACGAGCGATCGCACCTCGACGCCGTCGGCGACGAGCAGCTTGGTGAGGGCGAGCGCGATCTTGCCATGACCGCCGACGATGGCGACGCGTTCGGGCAACGACCGGGTGGACTCAGTCATGCTGGGCACCTTTCTCGGCAAGAAAGCCGGCGAGTATCCGCGCGAGCGCGGTCGGGGTTTCGTAGTGAACCAGGTGGCCGACGCCTTCGATAACGTGCAGTGTCGAACCCGCCATCGCCTCGTGGAGCCGCTCGCTACCAGAGGGCGGCGCGATGCGGTCACGCTCGCCGGCGACGAGGTGCACGCCCTCGGGGAACTCGGCCGCGTGGCTGATGACATCGTCGCTGACCGAGGCGCGGAAGGCCTCGAGCAGGGCACGCCGGCTCGTGAAGTCAGAGAAGTGCCGCTCGTGCTCGTCATGAATCCACGCGCGCAGGGCTCGCGACCGCGTCACGGCCATCACCTCGCTCATCACCCGCGTGATGAGCGGCGACTTGAGCAGCACGCTGCCCGCGGCCTCAGGCAGGGCCGCGCCGAGCCGGTAATAGCCCACGGCAACGGCGGTGGGGATGCGCTCGGGGCCCGAGAGCGCGTTCTCGGAGATGGGATTGACGAGCACGATGCGGCGGTCGCCGAGCGCCGCCACGTTGCGGGCGACAACCAGCGAGCCGAACGAGTGACCGAGCACCACGGCGCGCGCCTCGGCGTCGACGACCTCGAGCAGTTCCGCGAGCCACGCCGCGTACGCGTCGAGCGTGTGCTCGCCCGCGAACTCCCCCGACTCACCGAAACCCGGCAGGTCGGGCGCAATGAAGCGTACGTCAGGCAGAAGCGCGACGAGGTTGAGTAGCCCGTGGTGGGTGCCACGAAAGCCGTGCACGAGCACGACGGTATCGTCGGCGTCGGGCGGGCCGTACAACCACACCGCAGTGCGCGTGCCCGCGACGTCGACATCGATCCGGCGAGTCCGGATCTGCTCGAGCTTGTGTTCCAGGGGGTTATTCGGCCGCATCGTGGAAGAGTGTAGGCGACCCACATCCCTCCGATCTGAAGCCGAGGCACCATGAGCTGGACGAATCGCGTCGCCGTGTTCGACACCGAGACCACCGGAACGAACCCACTCGAGGCGCGGATCGTGACCGCCTTCATCGGCATGCTCAACGCCGAAGGCGAGCTCGAGCGGGGTACCGACTGGCTCGCGAACCCCGGCGTCGAGATTCCGGAGCCCGCGGTGGCCGTGCACGGCATCACCACCGAGATGGCGCAGGCCGAGGGCGAGCCCGCGCCGCAGGTGCTGCAGAAAATCATCGCGTCGCTCGAGTGGATCGTGCGCAACAACATCCCGCTCGTCGTCTACAACGCGCCCTACGACCTCTCGCTGCTCGCGGCCGAGTGCGCCCGCCACCAGCTCGCGATGCCCGAGCTCGGCAAGGTCGTGGTCGACCCGCTCATCATCGACAAGCAGGTCGATCGCTACCGCAAGGGTGGCCGCAAGCTCGGCACCACGGCTGAGGCATACGGCGTCGAGCTCTTCGACGCGCACGACGCCTCGGCGGATGCGGTGGCGGCCGGCCTCGTCGCCATCGCGATCGCCCGCAAGTTCCCGAACGAGGTGGATGTGCCCCTCGCCGAGCTCTTCGACGCGCAGGTGCGCTGGCACGACGAGCAGGCCGCCGACTTCGAGTCGTACATGCGCCGCCAGCGCGACCCGAACTTCACCGCCGACCGCGGCTGGCCCGTTCGCGTCTAACGCACTCGGAAACGCGAACGAGGCGGATGCTCCGGAAGGAGCATCCGCCTCGTTGCCAGTTGGCGTCGGGCCTTAGGCCTTCTTGCCGAACTTCGCGTAGCGGTTCTTGAACTTCTCGACGCGACCGGCCGAGTCCATGATGCGCTGCTTACCGGTGTAGAACGGGTGCGAGGCGCTCGAGATTTCGACGTCAACGACCGGGTAGGTGTTGCCGTCTTCC
This sequence comes from Gulosibacter sediminis, assembly GCF_030011715.1. NCBI lineage: Bacteria > Bacillati > Actinomycetota > Actinomycetes > Micrococcales > Microbacteriaceae > Gulosibacter > Gulosibacter sediminis. The sequence goes on from NZ_JASCYH010000007.1 coordinate 28,000, forward strand.
CACTCGATGGTCTTTTCGCTGGTCACCGTCGAACGGGTGATGAACTTCTCACCCGAAGCGAGGTCGTTGAACACCACGTAGTGGTAGTCCGGGTGGATGTCTGTCTTCATCGCGGTTCCTTCTTCGACAAGTGGATATGCAAGATTAAGTGCCCGCAACCGACAGGGCGGGCAAGCCAAGCAGCAAGCCTAGCATGTGGTTCGCCGGTTACGCGATAGCACGCGCGTTGAATCGACCGTGTTGCTGAACCAGTTCGAGCGGAAGGCCGAAGGTAGCCTCGAGGCTCGCCGACGTGAGCGTCTCACCGATGGGACCAGCGGCCACGATCTGACCGTCGCGCAGCAGCAGCGCGTGCGTCACCCCGGTCGGGATCTCCTCGACGTGGTGCGTGACCATGATGATTGCCGGCGCGAACTCGCTCTGGGCATACTCCGACAGCGATGCAAGCAGGCGCTCGCGTGCCCCGAGATCGAGGGCGGCACTCGGCTCGTCGAGCAACAGCAGCTCAGGGTCACTCATGACGGCCCGCGCGATGAGCGTGCGCTTGCGCTCCCCGTCCGACAGCGTGCCGAACTCGCGGTCGGCGAGCCCCTCGAGCTGCCACTGCGCGAGCACGTCGTTCGCCTGCGCGTCGTCGATCTCGTCGTACTGCTCATTCCAGCGGCCGGTGACGGCGTAGATGGCGGTCATGACCGCATTGCGCACCGTCTCGTTGTCGGGAATGCGCTTGGCCATCTCCGAGCCGGCGATGCCGATGCGCGGGCGCAGCTCAAAGACGTCGGTGCGACCGAGCCGCTCCCCCAGCACCTCAACGGTGCCGGTGGTCGGGTGCAGGTTCGACGAGGCGAGGCCGAGCAGCGTCGACTTGCCGGCGCCGTTCGGGCCGAGCACCACCCACCGGTCGGTTTCACCGACGCGCCATTCGGCGATATCTAGAATGTTGCGGCCACCGCGGCGCACGCGGACGTTCTCGAATTTCACGACGTCGGTCATGACATTCAGGGTATCGGCTCAGTCGGCCAGGATGCTGCGGTACAGCTCGAGTGTCTGCGCACCAATCTGTGTCCACGTGAATTCCCGCTCCACTCGCTCGCGGCCCGCCTGACCGTACTCCTTCGCGAGTTCGGGGTTGCGGAGGAGCTCGGTCAAGGCCGCGGCGAGGTCGGCGACGTACTTGTCGGCGTCCTTCGGCGTGCCGGTGCCGTCTTGCTCCTGGTCGATCGGCACGATCGTGCCGGTCACGCCGTCCTGCACGACCTCGGGGATGCCACCGGTGCCCGAACCGACGACCGCGGTGCCGCACGCCATCGCCTCGAGGTTGACGATACCGAGCGGCTCATAGATCGAGGGGCACACGAATACATCGGCCGAGGTCAGCAGCGCCTGCAGCTTCGGCCTGGGCAGGTGCTCTTCGATCCAATGCACCCCCGTGCGCTCCTGCTGCAGCTCGCCGACGAGCTCGCGCACCTCGCGCTCGATCTCCGGCGTGTCGGGCGCGCCGGCGCAGAGCACAACCTGCACCTCCGCCGGCAGTTCGCGGATCGCGCGCAGCAGGTAGGGCAGGCCCTTCTGTCGTGTGATTCGGCCAACAAAAATCAGCGTCGGCGCGTCGGGGTCGATGCCAAGCTCGCGCACGACGGCCTCGTCGTGCACCGGCCGCCACTGCTCGGTGTCGATGCCGTTGTAAATGGTGACCACCTTGTCGGGGTCAAGCTGCGGGTAACTGCGCAGAATGTCCGCGCGCATCCCGTTCGAGACGGCGATGATGCGGTCGGCATTCGCGTACGCGTCACGCTCCATCCAGCTCGAGAGGCGGTAGCCGCCGCCGAGCTGCTCGGCCTTCCACGGACGCAGGGGCTCGAGCGAGTGTGCCGAGATGACGTGCGGGATGCCGTGGAGCAGCTTCGCAATGTTGCCTGCCTGATTCGCGTACCAGGTGTGCGAATGCACGACGTCGGCACCCTCGGTGTCGTTCGCGATGCGCAGGTCGCCGGCGAGAAAGCCGAGCGCGGCGTTCGCCTTCGCCAGGTCGTCGGGCACCTCGTACCCGGTCGTGCCGGGCTCCTCGACCGGCTGGCCGAAGCAACGGACGCGAACGTCGGCGTCCGCTCGCATGGCTCGAACGAGCTCGGTGACGTGCACCCCCGCTCCTCCGTAGACGTGCGGTGGGTATTCACGGGTGATGACATCGACGCGCATGGTTACACATTAGAAGGGAAAGATACAACTTCATTAATCTGTTCGCCCTAGAGTGTGAAACATGGCAAAGGGGCAGAAGAAAATATTCGGAATTGTGCTCGCTGGTGGCGAGGGCAAGCGGTTGATGCCGCTCACGGCCGACCGCGCCAAGCCGGCGGTGCCGTTCGCCGGGCAGTATCGACTCATCGACTTCGCTATCTCCAACCTGGTGAATTCCGGACTCCAGCAGATCGTGGTGCTGACGCAGTACAAGTCGCACTCGCTTGACCGCCACATGTCGCAGACCTGGCGCCTGCCAGCGATCTTGGGCTCGTATGTCTCGAGTGTTCCGGCGCAGCAGCGCCGCGGAAAGCACTGGTTCTCGGGGTCTGCCGACGCCATCTACCAGTCGCTCAACCTCATTCAGGATGAGAAGCCCGATATCGTCGTCGTCGTCGGTGCCGACCACGTGTATCGCATGGACTTCTCGCAGATGATCGACCAGCACATCGAGTCGGGCCTCGGCGCCACGGTCGCCGCCATCCGCCAGCCCATCGAGATGTCCACCGCCTTTGGCGTCATCGATGTCGACCCCGACAACCCCGCCCACATTCGCGAATTCCTCGAGAAACCAGAATCAACGAACGGTCTGCCCGACAGCCCGGGCGAGATTCTCGCGTCGATGGGCAACTACGTCTTCGACGCCGACAAACTCGTCGACGCGGTCATGTCCGACGCAAACCTCGACGCCTCGAAGCACGACATGGGAGGCGACATCATCCCCGCCTTCGTCACCCAGAACGACTGCGGCGTCTACGACTTCATTCAGAACGACGTGCCGGGCTCGACCCCGCGCGACCGCGACTACTGGCGCGACGTCGGTACGATCGACTCCTTCTACGACGCGCACATGGACCTCATCCAGACGCTGCCGGTCTTCAACCTCTATAACGAGGAGTGGCCGATCATCTCGCAGACGCTCAACTCGCCGCCGGCGAAGTTCGTGCGGGATGCGCGGGGTTCGACAGGCACGATGATCGACTCGATCATCTCGCTCGGCTCGGTCATTTCGGGCGCGCACGTTGAGCGTTCGGTACTCGGCGCCTGGACCAAGGTGCAGTCAGGCGCGCTCGTCGTCGACTCGATCACCTTCGACCGCGTCACCATTGAGCCGGGCGCGCAGGTGCGCTCCGCCATCCTCGACAAGAACGTCGTCGTGCGTGCCGGCGCCACGATCGGCATCGACCGCGAGCACGACCGCGCCCGCGGTTTCACGGTCACCGAGTCGGGTCTGACCGTCGTGCCGAAGAACGGTATCGTCGAACGATGAGCATCTCTGACCTCACCCTCTCCCCCGTTCACGGCTCGGGCCGCGTCACCGCGGGCGCCCGCTTCCTCGTCGTCTTCGACGTGGATTCGACGCTGATTGAGGATGAGGTCATCGAGCTCATCGCCGACTACGCGGAGGTGCGCGACCAGGTGGCTGAGGTCACCGAGCGCGCCATGCGCGGCGAGCTCGACTTTGACGGCAGCCTGCGCGAGCGGGTTGCCCTGTTGCGAGGCATCTCGCTCGACCAAATTTCACGAGTGCGGGAGCGCATCCGCGTCACCCGCGGGGTGCCCGAGACCATTTCCGCCATCCACGCGGCTGGTGGTCGCGTCGGCGCCGTCTCGGGCGGCTTCCACGAGGTACTCGACCCACTCGCGGAGGAGCTCGGCCTTGACCTTTGGCGGGCAAACCGCTTCGAGGTCACCGAGGACGGCGACCTCACCGGCGAGGTGTCGGGCGCGATCATCGGCCGCCAGGCCAAGCAGCACACCGTGCGCAGCTGGTCACAGTCGCTCGACGTGCCCATGGAACGCGTGATCACCGTCGGCGATGGTGCGAACGACCTCGGGATGATGGAAATCGCTGGGCTCTCGGTCGCCTTCGACGCGAAGCCCATCGTGCGCCAGGAGGCAGCGGTGTCGTTGCCCGGCCGCGACATGACCCAGTTACTCGCGCTGCTGGGTCTGCGCGGCTGAGCGCCGCGCGGGCCTAGTGGCCCATGCCGAGGCCACCGTCGACCGGGATCACGGCCCCCGAAATATAGCCGGCATCGTCACCCGCGAGCCATCGCACGGTCTTTGCGATTTCGCTGACCTCACCGAAGCGCCCCGCAGGAATCGTCGAGAGGTACTGCTTCTGCGTGGCCTCCGGCAGTACTGCGGTCATCTCAGTCTCGATGAAGCCGGGCGCGACGACGTTCGCGGTGATGCCGCGGCTGCCGAGCTCACGAGTGAGCGAGCGCGCAATGCCGACGAGGCCCGCCTTCGAAGCGGCGTAGTTGATCTGGCCAGGCGAGCCGTAGAGGCCGACGACCGACGAGATCAGCACGACGCGGCCCCACTTCGCCCGCAGAAGGCCCTTCGTCGCGCGCTTGATGACGCGGAACGCACCGGTGAGGTTCGTGTCGATGACGTCCGCGAAGTCGTCCTCGCTCATGCGCAGCAGCAGGGTGTCCTTGGTGATGCCCGCGTTCGCGACGAGCACCTCGACAGGCCCGTACTCGGCCTCAATCTGGGTGAAGGCGGCGTCGATCGACGCGCCGTCGGTCACGTCGGCAGCAACGGTGAGTGCACCCTCGGGCCCGCCCTCGCCGGAGCGCGACGTCACGGCCACCCGGTGTCCCGCGGCGAGAAACTCCTCGGCGATCGCTCGGCCGATGCCGCGGTTTCCGCCGGTCACGAGAACGGTGCGCTGGGTCGTCATGTTGCTCCTCAGGAAGGGATCGGAATATCGGCGTCGCAGACACGCCCCGTTCCCCTATCCTACGGTCGCCCCGGGGGTACGCTTGAAGCAGCCACCGCGAGACGAATCTTGGGAACCATGAACGCCAAAGTCACCAACGTCACCTCGATGACGATGAGTGAAGAAGAAGAGCGCAAGGCGCGCCTGCGCCAGTACATGCTCACTATGGCGATTCGCACGGCCTGCTTCCTGCTCATGATCGTGGTGCGAGGCCCACTACTCTGGGTGCTCGCTCTCGGCGCGATCTTCCTGCCCATGATCGCCGTCGCGCTCGCGAACCACGTTCGCGCCCGGCGACAGCGAGGGGTAGAATCTCCTGATGCGGGGGCGATTATCCTCCGCTCGGCAAAGGAGACGGAATGAGCAGCGGTGAGTTTGACCTGCGCAGCCGCCTCCGTGGCTTCCTCGGGTCGAAGGACGAACGGCCCCAGTGCTCCCGCGCCCAGTGCGACGCACCGGCCGTGCACCGCATCGAGTGGCGCAACCCGCGCATCCACGACGCCGACCGCGTGAAGATCTGGGTCGCCTGCGACGAGCACCTCGATTTCCTCCTCGGCTTCCTCGAGTCGCGCCGCTTCCCGGTACGCCTTGCCCGCATTGATGACCCCGTCAACGAGGAGCCCATCGAGTGACCCAAACTGGCACTCGACCCTCGAAATCCAACACGCGACAGGGATGGAAGTTCTTGCTGAGCCGACGCTGGCTCAGCTATTTCATTCTGCTCATCGTGTTTGCAATCGCCTGCGGATTCCTCTCACAATGGCAATTCGAACGCCGCGACGAGAAGATCGCCGAGAACGACCTCGTCACCGCACACTTCGACGCCGACCCCCAGCCCCTCGACGAGGTGCTGTTGACGCTCGACGCCTACGACCCGAATCAGGAGTGGACGGTCGTTGAAATGACCGGGCACTACCTGACCGATGACGAGTTGCTCGCCCGCGCCCGCCCGTTCGACGGCCAGCCTGGCTTCGAGATCCTCACCCCGTTCGAGACGACCTCGGGCGAGGTGTTCATCGTCGACCGCGGCTGGGTCCCCACCGGAAACGAACAGGACTCCCCCGACTCCGTACCCGAGGCGCCAACCGGCGAACTCACTGTGACAGCGAGGTTGAAGCCCGGCGAGCGGCAGATCCCGGGTCGCACCGCGCCCGAGGGCCAAATCGCGACGATCTACCTACCAACCTTCGCCGAGTCACTCGGTACCGACCGCACCTACACGGGCGCCTACGGCCTCCTGCGCAGCGAGTCGGTCGCCGCGCAGACCGGCAAACTCACGCCAAAGCCCGAACTCACCGAGGGCAACCACCTCAGCTACGCCTTACAGTGGATCATCTTCGCGGTGATCGCGGCCGTGGGCCTCGTCTATGGCCTACGCGAGGAGTTCAAGGAGCGCAACGAGGATGACCCGCGCGTGCTCGCCGCCAGCGCCCGCGCCGAGGAACGGCGCCGCAGCCGCGGCCGCAAGACCGACGCCGAAATCGAAGACGAACTGCTCGACGAGTAGGCGGGGCCTAGTCCATCTCGATGAGCTCGAAGTACTCCGGGTTCCAGTGGTCTTCGATCGCCTCGGGCATGATCAGCACACGCTCGGGGTTGAGGGCCTCGACGGCACCCTCGTCGTGCGACACAAGCACGACTGAGCCCTCGTAGTGGGCGAGCGCGTCGAGAATCTCCTCGCGCGAGGCGGGGTCGAGGTTGTTCGTCGGCTCATCGAGCAGCAGCACGTTCGCGCTCGAAACGACGAGCATGGCGAGCGCGAGGCGAGTCTTCTCGCCTCCCGAGAGCACGCCCGCGGGCTTGTGCACGTCGTCGCCCGAGAACAGGAACGAGCCGAGCACCTTGCGCGCCTCGGTCTCGGTGAGGTGCTGCGACACCGACACCATGTTCTGCAGTACGGAGCGCGCGACGTCAAGGGTCTCGTGCTCCTGCGCGTAGTAGCCGACACGCAAGCCGTGGCCTGCGATGATCTCGCCGGTGTCGGGCGCATCGACGCCGGCGAGGATGCGCAGGAGCGTCGTCTTGCCGGCGCCGTTGAGGCCGAGCACGACGACGCGTGAGCCGCGATCGATCGCAAGGTCGACGCTCGTGAAGATCTCGAGCGAGCCGTACGACTTCGACAGGCCTTCGGCCTTGATCGGCGTCTTGCCGACAGGGGCCGGCGTCGGGAACCGCAGCTTCGCCACGCGGTCGGCTTGGCGCACCTCTTCGAGCGAGCCGAGCATCCGTTCGGCGCGGCGCTGCATCTGGTGCGCCGCCGCTGCCTTCGTGGCCTTGGCGCCGAAGCGGGCGGCCTGCTGCTGCAACACGGACGCCTTCTTTTCGATGTTCGCGCGCTCCTTCTTGCGGCGTTCCTCGTCGGCCTCGCGCTGGCGCAGGTACTGCTTCCAGCCCATGTTGTAAACGTCGATCATCTGCCGATTCGCGTCGAGGTAGAACACGCGGTTCACCGTCTCGCCCACGAGCTCCACGTCGTGCGAAATCACGATGAGCCCGCCGCGGTAGGTCTTGAGAAACTCGCGCAGCCACACGACCGAGTCGAGGTCGAGGTGGTTCGTTGGCTCGTCGAGAATCATCGTCTCGGCATCCGAGAACAGGATGCGCGCGAGCTCGATGCGCCGTCGCTGGCCACCCGAGAGCGTCTCGAGTTCTTGGTCGAGGATGCGGTCGGGCAGGTTCAGGTTCGACGCGATCGCCGCGGCCTCGCTCTCCGCCGCATAACCGCCGAGCGTCACAAACTCGTCGTCAAGCCGCGAGTAGCGGCGCATCGCCTTGTCCTGCTCCGCGTCGGTCATCGCCTCGGCCATCGCGGTGGCCGCCTCGGCGAGTCGCTGCCGCACTGAGCCGAGCCCGCGCGCATCCAGGATGCGGTTGCGGGCGGTCTGCGTCGGGTCGCCGGTGCGGGGATCCTGCGGCAGGTAGCCGAGCTCACCCGAGCGGTCGACCTTGCCGTCGCTCGGTAGCGACCAGCCGGCGAGCACCTTGGTCAGGGTGGTCTTGCCCGCACCGTTGCGCCCGACGAGGCCGATCTTGTCGCCCGGCTGCACGCGGAAATTCACGTCGCTCATGAGCGTCCGCGCCCCGACGGTGATCTCGAGATCCTGAACGGCAAGCACTACTCGGCATCCTCATTTCGCTTCGGCAAGTGTTGTTCGTCGACCTGGGACGGGGCGATGGGAAGCTCGATCGTTCCCGTGTGAAGATCGCGTGCCGGCAGGTCAACCTCCACGATCTTACGCGCCCCCATCGTGATTCCCACGCTCGCGATCACCACGAGCGCAATTGCGCCGAGTCGCCAGGCGCTCGCGGTCTGGTCGAGGATGAGCCACCCGGTGAACGTGGCGATGGCAGGTTCGACGCTCATGAGCACGCCGAATACTCGTTTCGGCACCCGTTTCAGCGCGAGGAACTCGAAGGTGTAGGGAATGATCGCCGCGAGGACGCCCACCAATAACGCGAGCCCGAGCAGGTGCACGTCGCTGATTACGGTGGCCACGCTCCCGAACCCAAACGGCAGCGCGAGCAACGCCGTCACGGCAAAGGCCACGGCCAGGCCGCCCTGGCCCTCGGTCACCTCACCCACTCGAGCGGCCGCAAGAATGTAGAGGGCCCAAAAGACGCCCGCCGTCGCGGCGAGCACGATGCCCCAGAGGTCGAGGTGGTCGGCGGCCAACGCCGATTCGATGCCCATGATCGCGATGCCGCAGAGGGCCACGCCGATCCACACGAAGTCCCACACACGGCGCGAGAGCAAGGCAGACAGCAGAAGTGGGCCAAGGAACTCGATCGACACCGCGACGCCGATCGGCAACCGCTCGATCGACAGATAGAACGTCGAGGTCATCCCGAACAGCACGACACCGAGCAGCAGTGCCGGACGAAGCTGCGACCAAGTCCACTTCCACGGCTTCGGTCGCACAATGAGCCCCATGGCGACAGCCGCGATGAGCGCCCGGAACAGGTTCGCGGTCGCCGGATCAGACGAGTCGACGAGCAGGCTGGCGAATGCCGAGCCGAACTGCACCGAGAACGTCGAGATGAGCAGCATGAGCAGCCCTGTCCGCACGGCCTACGCCTCCATTTCGGGGTCAAGGCGCGCAAGGCCGGCCGCGAAGCTCGCGTCGCCCGCAGCAAGCGGATGCGGTCGCACCGCCACGCCAGCGGCCGCGGCCTGCGCGCGCTGCTGTTCGTGCGACACGTAGCCGAGTACGAAGTGAAGCGCGGTGCTCGCGAGTTCCTCGGCCGCCGCCCGCGAGAGACCGCAATCCTCCCCGGCGAGTTGCAGGCGCACGAGCGCCACGTCGTCGGCGAGGCCGAGCGAGATCGACGAAAGCAGGATTTCCGCGCCGTCCATGTGCGCAAGCAGCGCACTGCGCAGGGCCGCGGCCGCTTCCGTCAGCGTCTCCCCCGCCTGTCGTTCCGGCATCGAGGCAACGATTTCGTCGGCGATCGCCGCAAGCAACGACTGTTTGTCCGCGAAGTGCCAGTACAGCGCGCTCGGCTGCACCTCGAGCTCGCGCGCCAGCGCCCGCATGCTGAATGCGGGCAAGCCGCCTCTCGCGAGCATCCGCATCGCCGTCGATACGACATCGTCGCGCGTGTTGCGAGTGCGCGACGATTCAGAAGTTGCGTTCGGGCTCATCCGCACTATCGTATAGCCTGAACACCGTTCAGGAAGCGATCGACAAGGACAAACATGACCGACGTTGCAGTGCGGCAGCCCGCCACCACCACCACCGACCTCGCCAGGATTGCCGTGATGGCGGCCCTCATCGCGGTGCTTGGCTTGCCGGGCACGATCATGCTCGGCGGCGCGGTACCGATTACGGCACAGACCCTTGGCGTCATGCTCGCCGGCGCAGTGCTCGGCTCGTGGCGAGGTGCCGCGAGCGTGCTCACCGTGCTCGCGCTCGTCGCGCTCGGCCTGCCGCTGCTCGCGGGAGGACGTGGCGGACTCGGCGTCTTCGTGGCTCCCTCGGTCGGCTACCTACTCGGTTGGCTCGTCGGCGCGTTCCTCGTGGGCGTCATCGTTCGCGCCGGTGCCTCGAAGCCGCAATGGTGGCGCGTCGCGCTCGGCTGCCTCGTCGGCGGCATGCTCGCCGTCTACGCCGTCGGCATTCCGCTGCAGTCGCTCATCACCGGCCTCGGCCTGTGGGAGACCCTGCTCTCGAGCCTCGTCTTTGTGCCCGGCGACCTCATCAAGGTCGCGATTGCCACCGTCATCACACTGGCTCTGTGGCGCGCCTACCCCCGCGCGTTCGCGTGGCCCCAGCGAGACGCCGCGTGACCGATCGTGAGCTTCGCTTCGACCGCGTGCGCGTCGTGCGCGAGGGCCGCGTTGCCCTCGACGACGTCACGTTGACGCTCGATGAGCATCGCATCGCCGTCGTCGGCGAGAACGGCTCAGGCAAGTCCACCCTCGCGCGCCTGCTCAACGGCCTCGTCACGGCGACGAGCGGCGAGGTGCACGTGCACGGCCGGAATCCGGCGCGTGAGGGCGCCAAGGTGCGCGCGCAGACCGGGTTCGTCTTCCCCAACCCGGCGGCCCAGGTGATTATGCCGACGGTGCGGGAGGACCTCGCGTTCTCGTTTCGCGGTCGCAAGCTCTCGCGCGCCGAGATCGCCGCGAAGGTCGACGCGACGCTCGACTCGGTCGGGCTGAGCGAGCTCGCGGATGCACCCGCCCACTCGCTCTCGAGCGGCCAGCAGCAGTTGCTCGCCGTGGCCGCGGTGCTCGCCACCGAGCCAGGCCTCGTGATTGCCGACGAGCCGACAGCGCTGCTCGACCTGCGCAATCGATCGCGCATCGCCGAGCTGTTGCTCGACCCCGCTCTCCCCCATCAGCTCGTGCTCGTCACCCACGACCTCGAACTCGCCGAGCGCTGCGATGTGCTCGTGTGGGTGCAGGATGCGCGAGTCGCGTCGATCGGCCGGCCCGCCGACATCATCGCGCGCTACCGGGCGAGCGTCGCGTGATCTCGCTCTTCGTGCCCGGCACGAGCCTGCTGCATCGCGCGCCGGCGTGGAGCAAGCTGCTCGGACTCATGCTCGCGACGCTCGTGCTGTCGGTGTGGGGCGGTGACTGGAAGGTCCTGACCTCAGCGGCACTCGTGACGATCACGGCCTTCTTGCTCAGCGTCGGTCCCGTCGCGCTAAGGCGCCAGCTGTGGGGCCTGCGCTGGCTCCTCGTCATCATGCTCGTGCCGCAGTTCATCTTCCTGCCGTGGCAACTCGCGATCACGAACACCGCAAGGGTCGTCATCGTGGTGTCGCTCGCCGGGCTCGTCACGAGCACGACGCGCATGACCGAGCTGCTCGACGCGCTCGAGACTGGGCTCCGTCCCCTGCGTCCTCTCGGCGTGCGACCGGATCGCATTGCGCTTCTGCTCTCGCTCACCATTTCGACGGTGCCACTCATTGCGACGCTCGCCGCGCAGCTGCGGGAGGCGCTCATCGCGCGCGGCCGCCGCGGCACGTCGCCGGGCATCCTGTTCCCGCTGCTCGTGTTGACGCTGCAGCACGCGGATGAGCTCACCGACGCGCTCCGGGCGCGCGGGCTCGACTAACGCGAGCGGGGCCCGGCACCGAAGTGCCGAGCCCCGCTCGATCGCGTTTCGCTAGATGTTGAACCCGAGGGCGCGCATCATTTCGCGACCGTCGTCGGTGATCTTCTCCGGACCCCAAGGCGGCATCCAGACCCAGTTGATCTTGAATCGCTCGGTGTGCCCGTCGAGCGCCTTCGCGGTCTCGTCTTCGATCACGTCGGTCAGCGGGCAGCCGGCCGAGGTGAGCGTCATCGAGATCACGAGGGCGTCGAGCTCGTCTTCCCAGTCAAGACCGTAGATCAGGCCGAGGTCGACGATGTTGACGCCGAGTTCGGGGTCAACGACCTCTTTGAGCGCCTCTTCGATTTCGTCGTAGCGCGCGGGTTCGAGTGAAACGAGTGCCATGTTGGCCCTCCTCCAGTTAGTTAGGCCTGCGCGGCCTGCAGGTAGCTGTCGTAGCCCTCGTTCTCGAGCTTCTCAGCGAGCTCGGCACCACCCTCGTCGGCCACACGGCCGTCGACGAACACGTGCACGAAGTCGGGCTTGATGTAACGAAGGATACGCGTGTAGTGGGTGATGAGTAGAACACCCATGCCGGTGTCGCCCTTGACGCGGTTGACGCCCTCCGAGACGATGCGCAGCGCGTCCACGTCGAGGCCCGAGTCGGTCTCGTCGAGCACAGCGAACTTCGGCTTGAGCAGCTCAAGCTGAAGGATCTCGGCGCGCTTCTTCTCGCCACCCGAGAAGCCCTCGTTGACGTTGCGCTCGAGGAACTCATTGCCCATGCGAAGGTTGTCCATCGAGCCTCGGACCTCCTTCAGCCAGCCGCGGATCGCGGGCGCTTCGCCGTCGATCGCGGTCTTTGCGGTGCGGAGGAAGTTCGAGAGCGTGACGCCCGGGATCTCGACCGGGTACTGCATCGCGAGGAACAGACCGGCCTTCGCGCGCTCGTCGACCGACATCTCGAGCACCTCTTCGCCGTCGAGCTTGACCGAGCCCTCGGTCACCTCGTAGGCCGGGTGGCCGGCGATCGACGACGCAAGCGTCGACTTGCCCGAGCCGTTCGGGCCCATGATGGCGTGGATCTCGTCGGAGTTCAGGGTGAGGTCAACACCCTTGAGAATCTCCTTGGGGCCCTGGTCGGTCTCGACCTGCACGTGAAGGTTGCTGATTTCAAGAACGGACATTGCTAGTTGTTCTCCTTAAAGATCGGAGTCGGGTCAATGAAGATTGCGTCGTCTTCGACCTTGACGGCGAAGACTGGAACTGGTTCAAACGCGGGCAGCGACTTGGGCCACCCGGTGCAGAGCGAGAATTGCGAGCCGTGTGCCCAACACTCGAGGGTGCCGTCTTCGACGAAGCCCTCCGAGAGCGAGATGTCGCCGTGGGTGCAGCGGTCGCCGATTGCGAAGACGTCGCCAGCCGAGTCGCGCACGAGCGCGATCACCTGGTCGGCGAGTTCGACGCGCATCGGCGAGTCAACCTGGACGTCGTCGACGCCGCAGACTCGTTCGAAGCTCATACGGCGCTCGCCGCCATCATCGCTTCGGTGCTCGCCTCCAGTTCACGCTCGAGGGTTTCGCGCATGCGCTCCTGCACCTCGGGCACGCTGATCGACTGCACGATCTCGTTCAGGAAGCCGTGCACGACGAGCCGACGGGCGGTGAGCTCGTCGATGCCGCGGGCCATGAGGTAGAACAGCTGCTCCTGCTCGAACCGGCCCGTCGCCGAAGCGTGGCCGGCACCTGCGATGTCGCCGGTCTCGATCTCAAGGTTCGGGATCGAGTCGGCGCGCGCGCCGTTCGACAGCACCAGGTTGCGGTTCTGCTCGTAGCTCTGGGTGCCAACCGCGGTCGGGCGGATCAGCACGTCGCCGATCCAGACGGCGCGAGCACCGTCGCCCTGCAGGGCGCCCTTGTAGTTCACGTCACTCGTGGTGCGCTCGCCGGCGTGGTCGATGTAGACCTGGTGCTCGAAGTGCTGGCCCGCATCCGAGAAGTAGAGGCCCTTCGCGATGCCCTCGGCGCCAGCACCGTTGAGGTGCAGCGACGGATTGACCCGCACGACGTCGCCGCCGAACGTGACGAGCGTGTGCTTGAGCGTCGCATCCTTGCCGATGGCCGCCTGGTGTGCGCCGGTGTGCACCGCGTCGTCGTCCCACTCGTGGATCGCAATGACGTCGAGGTTCGCACCGTCTTCGACGAGGATCTCAACGTTCTCGCTCACGAGCGCCGAGCCCGAGTGCTCCACCACGATCGTGGCGGTCGAGTTCGACTCGGCCTGGAGCACGAGGTGGACGAGATCGCGGGTTTGCGCGCCCGCGCCCGTCACGCGCACGTACACGGGCGCGTCGAGGGATGCGTCGGCCGGGATCACGATGTGCGTCGCGGTCGCGTACTTCGAGGCGATGGCCTCGGCGCGGCCCTCGGGGGTGAACCCGGTGCCGCGGGGCGCCTCGCCGGGGGCGAGGGTGCCGGTGCGCACCTCGCTCGGCCCGGCGACCTCGACCGTGACGCTGCCGTCGCCGGCGGCGTCCTCGAAGAGCGGCGCGAGCTTCTTGATCGGCGCGTACTTCCAGTCAACCTCGCGACCGGTGGGCTGAGGGAAATCCTCGGGCGCAAACGAAGCTGGCCGCTCCGAACGCGTCTGGACAGGGACGAACTTTCCGGCGCTCTCGGGCAGGCGCGGAGTCTCAGTGATCGTCATATTGCTTAGCCGACCGATCCTTCCATGTTCATTTCGATGAGCTTGTTCAGCTCGAGCGCGTACTCCATCGGCAGCTCGCGCGCGATCGGCTCAATGAAGCCGCGCACGATCATGGCCATGGCTTCGGTCTCTTCGAGGCCTCGGCTCATGAGGTAGAAGAGCTGCTCCGCCGACACCTTCGTGACCGTGGCCTCGTGCCCGAGCTGCACGTCGTCAACACGGATGTCGATTGCGGGATAGGTGTCGGAGCGCGAGATGTTGTCGACCAGCAGCGCGTCACACACGACCGAGTTGGCCGAGTTGTGTGCGTTCTCAGCGATGCGAACCTCGCCGCGGTAACCGGCACGGCCACCGCCGCGGGCGATCGACTTCGAGACGATCGACGACTGCGTGTGCGGTGCCATGTGGATCATCTTGGCGCCAGCATCCTGGTGCTGGCCAGGGCCCGCGAACGCGACCGAGAGCGTCTCGCCCTTGGCGTGCTCACCGGTGAGGTAGATCGACGGGTACTTCATGGTCACCTTCGAGCCGATGTTGCCATCGACCCATTCCATGGTCGCGCCCTCTTCTGCGATGGCGCGCTTGGTCACGAGGTTGTACACGTTGTTCGACCAGTTCTGGATCGTCGTGTAGCGAACGCGCGCGTTCTTCTTCGCGATGATCTCGACGACGGCCGAGTGCAGCGAGTCGCTCTTGTAGATCGGGGCGGTGCAGCCCTCGATGTAGTGCACGTAGCTGCCCTCGTCGGCGATGATCAGCGTGCGCTCGAACTGGCCCATGTTCTCAGTGTTGATGCGGAAGTAGGCCTGGAGCGGAATCTCGACATGGACGCCCTTGGGCACGTACACAAACGAGCCACCCGACCACACCGCGGTATTGAGCGCACCGAACTTGTTGTCGCCGGCAGGGATCACGGTGCCGAAGTACTCCTCGAAGAACTCCGGGTGCTCGCGCAGCGCGGTGTCGGTGTCCATGAAGATGACACCCTGGCGCTCGAGCTCCTCGTTGATCTGGTGGTACACGACCTCGGACTCGTACTGGGCCGCGACGCCCGCGACAAGGCGCTGCCGCTCGGCCTCGGGGATGCCGAGACGCTCGTACGTGTTGCGAATGTCGTCGGGGAGGTCTTCCCACGTCTGGGCCTGAGCCTCCGACGCACGCACGAAGTACTTGATGTTGTCGAAGTCGATACCGCTGAGGTCGGCGCCCCACGTCGGCATCGGCTTGCGGCCGAACATTTGCAGTCCCTTGAGACGACGCTCGAGCATCCATTCGGGCTCATTCTTGATGCGCGAGATGTCACGCACCACGTCTTCGCTGAGCCCGCGTTTCGCTGAGGCCCCGGCTACGTCAGGGTCGTGCCAGCCAAACTCATACTGACCAAGGTCATTAAGCTCGGGGCGGTCGATGAGCAGATCAGACATCCCTACCTCTTTCTTGTCGTCATCGGTTCAGGTTCGCGCCAGGATCGTGGGGACCCGCATAGAATGAAACAAATTCCAGCGCCGATTCCTTCCCGTGGGTTCTCCGGGAGGCCAAGATCGCGCGAACTGAACACCATCCTCGAGTCTAAGCCACCACCCATGGTTCTCGGGCGTGTTCGCCACAAACTGAGAGGTGCCCCTGTGCCACGGTCCAAATTCATGCTGCCGGAATCGGTTCAATCGTTCCTGCTGCCGAACTCGGTTACCGCTTGGACTCGGGGGCTGGCTTGGGCCAACCTCGTCGTGAACATCCTCATCGTCGGCACCGGCGGCCTCGTGCGACTCACTGGCTCGGGCCTCGGGTGTCCGACGTGGCCGCTTTGCACGACCGAGTCGCTCGTGCCGACGCAGGAGATGGGCATCCACGGCCTGATCGAGTTCGGCAACCGCACGCTGACCGGCCTGCTCGTGATTGTCGCCCTGCTGACCTACCTCGCCGTGCGCAACGCCCCGAGGCAGCTCGGCCTGCGCATCCCGGCGTTCCTCATCGGTGTGCTCATCATCGTGCAGGCAATCATCGGCGGCATCACCGTGATCTTCCACCTCGACCCGCGCATCGTCGGCGTGCACTTCCTCTTTTCAGCGGCCATCGTCGCTATTGCTGCGCTGCTGCTCCAGCGCGTCCGCTACGCCGAGCCGCTGCCGGCGGCGGATGCGCCCCGTGCCCCGCGCGGCCTGTGGGTGAGCCTGATCGTCGTCACGGTGCTGACGTGGATCACCGAGGTCGTCGGCGTGCTCACCACCGGCGCCGGCCCCCATGCTGGCGACACGATTGCCGCGCGGAACGGGCTCGACCCGGTCGTGATGCAGCACGTGCACTCGTGGCCGGCCTACGCCCTGGCCGCGGCGCTCGTCGTGATGATGGTGTTCGTCCTGCGCAGCAAGCTCGCGCGCACGAAGGCGTCAAGTGTGACCCTGCTCATCCTGGTGGTCATACAGATCGCCTTCGGCGTCTACCAATCGCGAGCCGGCCTGCCGGTCTGGTCTGTCGGCACCCACATGATCCTCGCGGTCACCGTTATCGCGGTGCTCACGGTGAACCTGGTCAACGCCCGCCGCGCGAAGTAGCGGGCCGCGCGTCCGCCCAGCCCCGCCGCAGTTTTCTAGCATCGATGCGATTTTCCAACATCGATGCAGCCACAACCGCATCGTCCCGAGAAAACCGCGACGACCGGCAACCGGCCCGAGGGCCAGTCGGACGCGCGGCTATGGAACCAGCGGCAGGTAGACGAGCGCGTCGACGCCGACCGCGAGGAACACGACGGTCAGGTAGAGGATCGACAGGTGGAATACACGCATCGGCTGCGCGAGGCCGGTCTGGCGCACGACGTGGCTGTAAACGCGGTGCGCCTCAATGACGAACCAGGCCCCAGCGGCCAGGGCGGCGATCGTGTAGATCCAGCCCATCGGCGCGACCGGCACGAGCAGCAGGCTGCCGACGACCGTGGCCCACGCGTAGATGACCGACTGCAGGGCGACCGACCCCTCGCCCTCGGTGACCGAGAGCATCGGCACGTCGGCGCGGTCGTAGTCGGCTGCGTATTTGACCGAGAGGGGCCAGTAGTGCGCGGGAGTCCAGAGGAAGATGAGCAGGAACAGCAGCAGCGGCTCCCAGCTCAGCGAGTTGGTGACCGACGCCCAGCCGATGAGCACGGGCATGCAGCCGGCGACGCCACCCCAGACGATGTTCTGGTCGGTGCGGCGCTTGAGAATGAGCGTGTAGAGCACGACGTAAAGCAGGATGGCCCCGACGGAAAGCGCTGCGGTGAGCGGGTTGGCGACGAGCCACAGCACCGCGGTCGACACGACGCCGAGCACCCACGCGAACACGAGCGCCTCGCGGTCGGAGAGTTCGCCAGTGACGAGCGGCCGCTTCGCGGTGCGCTTCATGACACGGTCGATGTCACGGTCGAAGTAGCAGTTGAACGCGTTTGCGCTACCAGCGGACAACCCGCCCCCCACGAGTACGCCGAGCATGAGCCAGACCGACGGGATGCCCCGGGCCGCGAGCAGCATCGTCGGCAGCGTCGTGATGAGCAACAGCTCGATGATGCGGGGCTTCGTGAGCGCCACGTAGGCGGCGAGTTTGCGCTTCAACCCAATCGATGTCGCCTTCGACGCGCCGTCACCGGCTGCTGAAACTGCGCTTGACATGCCTGTCAATCGATCGGTTGTCACAGATACCTGCCCTTTACTTGCTCAATACCTGCAAGTCTACCCGTTTGGCGCCAGACTTCGAGGACACGACTAAGGTTTCGCGCGATCCCGCGGCGCTAGTGTGGACACATCGCCGATCGGCGTGCCTTGACCTCGTTATTGCTATCTGGAGGACACCTGTGCCCAACGTCATTTGGACCGACCTCGACCAGCGTGCTGCGGACACCGCCCGACTCTTGGCGGCTGACGCTGTCGAGAACGCTGGTGGCGGCCACCCCGGCACCCCGATGAGCCTGGCTCCGGTGGCAACCCTCCTCTATCAGCACATCATGCGGCACGACCCCGCAGACCAGGACTGGCTCGGCCGCGACCGCTTCATCCTGTCGAACGGCCACGCGGGCCTCACGCAGTACACGCAGCTCTTCCTCGGCGGCTTCGGCGTCGAGTTCGACGACTTCAAGCACCTGCGCCAGTGGGGATCGCCGCTTGCCGGCCACCCCGAGTACCGCCACCTCGCACACGTCGAGATGACCACGGGTCCGCTCGGCCAAGGCCTCGCCACCGCGGTCGGCTTCGCGTACGCCCAGCGCTACGAACGCGGCCTGTTCGACCCCGAGGCTGAAGAGGGTGCGAGCCCGTTCGACCACTACACCTATGTGATCGCCGGCGACGGTGACCTGCAGGAGGGCATCACCTCAGAAGCCTCGTCGCTCGCGGGCCACCAGCAGCTCGGCCGCCTCATCGTCATCTACGACGCGAACCAGATCTCGATCGAAGATGACACCAACATCGCCTTCACCGAAGACGTCGCCGAGCGCTACGAGGCGTATGGCTGGCAGGTACTTGAGGTGAACTGGCTCGGCGAAGACGGCAAGGTCACCGAAGACATCGACGACCTCGCCGAGGCGATCGAGACGGCGCAGGGCGAGCTTGCCCGCCCGACCCTGATCATCCTCAAGAACCACATTGCCTTCCCCGCCCCGCACGCACAGAACACCGGCGCAGCCCACGGCTCGGCGCTCGGCTCCGACGAGATCCGCGCGATCAAAGAACTCCTCGATTTTGACCCGGAGGCCACATTCCAGGTCGAGGACGAGGTGCTCGCTCACACGCGTCAGCTCGGCGAGCGGATGCGCGAGGTTCGCGCCGCGTGGGAGGCCGACTTCGCTGCGTGGGCCGAGCGTGAGCCCGAGCGCAAGGAGCTGCTAGACCGGCTCGAGGCCGGTGAGCTGCCCGAGGGCATCGAGGATGCGCTGCCCGACTTCGCCGGCACCGCCAAGGTCTCGACCCGCAAGGCCTCGGGTAAGACCATTAACGCCCTCGCGCCGCTGCTTCCGGAACTCTGGGGTGGCTCGGCCGACCTCGCCGGCTCGAACAACACGACCATCGACGGCGCCAAGTCCTTCGCCCCCGTCGAGCACTCGACGTCGACCTGGACCGCCGAGCCGTACGGCCGGGTGCTCCACTTCGGCATCCGCGAGCACGCAATGGCGGCGATCCTCAACGGCATCGTGTTGCACGGGAAGACGCGCGCCTTCGGCGGCACGTTCCTCATGTTCAGCGACTACATGCGCCCGGCAGTGCGCCTCGCCGCGCTCATGAACATCCCCGCGATCTATGTCTGGACGCACGACTCGATCGCCCTCGGTGGCGACGGCCCGACCCACCAGCCGGTCGAGTCGCTCACCGCGCTGCGAGCCATCCCGAACCTCACGATCATCCGCCCGAGCGACGGTGCGGAGACCGCGCAGGCGTGGCTCGCCACGCTGCAGCAGCATGAGGGCCCGATTGGTCTCGTGCTCTCGCGCCAGGACCTCCCCGTGCTCGAGCGCGGCGAGGGCGACGCGAGCGGCGACACGCTCGCCGCGGCGAGCAACCTTGCGAAGGGCGGCTACATCCTCGCCGAGGCCCGCAGCGGCGCCCCCGAGGTCATCCTCATCGCCACCGGCTCGGAGGTCTCGCTCGCACTCGACGCTCGTGCCGTGCTCGAGGACGAAGGCACTCCCACCCGCGTGGTCGCGATGCCGTCGCAGGAGTGGTTCCTCGCCCAGCCTGAGGAGTACCGCAGCGCGGTGCTGCCGGCGAGCGTCACCGCCCGCGTCAGCGTCGAGGCCGGCCTCGCGTTGACCTGGGCGCCGTTCCTCGGCACGCGCGGCCGCTCGGTCTCGGTCGAGACCTTCGGTGCCTCGGCCGACGGCGGCGAAATGCTCCGCCGTTACGGCATTACCACCGAGGCCGTCATCGAAGCCGCCCACGACTCGCTCGCGGCCAACTAAGCACCGCGTTTTCTGAAAGGGACCTCATGCAGAACCCCAACACCCAGCAGCTTTCCGACCAGGGCGTCAGCATCTGGCTCGATGACCTCTCGCGTGACCGCCTCGAATCGGGCTCACTCCAGACCCTGATCGACGAGCGCAACATTGTCGGCGTCACCACGAACCCGTCGATCTTTGCCGCAGCGCTGAAGAACGGTGAGTCCTACGCCCCGCAGGTGAAGGAGCTCGCCGAGCGCGATGCCACCACCGACGAGGCGATCACCGTGATTACGACGACCGACGTCCGCAACGCCTGCGACCTGTTCGCGCCGCTGGCCGAAGCAACGGATGGGCAGGACGGCCGCGTCTCCATCGAGGTTTCGCCGCTGCTCGCGAACGACACGGATGCCACCATCGCCGAGGCGAAGCAGCTCTGGGAGCTCGTCGACCGCAAGAACGTGATGATCAAGATTCCCGCCACGAAGGAGGGCCTCCCGGCGATCACCGAGGCGATCGCGAACGGTATCTCGGTGAACGTCACGCTCATCTTCTCGCTGCCCCGCTACCGCGAGGTCATCAACGCCTACCTCACCGGCCTCGAGCAGGCGCGCGCGAACGGCATCGACCTCTCGACCATCCGCTCGGTCGCCTCGTTCTTCGTCAGCCGCGTTGACGTCGAGATCGACAAGCGGCTCGACGCCCTTGGCACCGACGAGGCAAGCGCCCTCAAGGGCAAGGCCGGCATCGCGAACGCACGCCTCGCCTACCAGGTCTTTGAGGAGTCGTTCACCTCCGAGCGCGCCAAGCTGCTGCTCGACGAGGGCGCACACGCGCAGCGTCCCCTGTGGGCATCGACCGGTGTCAAGGACCCGTCCCTCCCCGACACGCTCTACGTGACCGAGCTCGTCGCCGACCAAACCGTCAACACCATGCCCGAGGCCACCCTCGACGCGGTCGCCGACCACGGCGAGATCCGCGGCGACTCGGTCACCGGTACCTACCACGACGCGAACATCCTGCTCGATGCGATCGATGACCTCGGAATCTCGTATACCGAGGTCGTTGACTTGCTCGAGGTCGAGGGCGTCGACAAGTTCAAGGTCTCCTGGTCACAGCTCCAGGACACCGTCACCGAGCAGCTCGAACAGAGCAAGTAGCCCGCCGCGAAGGAGCACCCCATGAGCATCAAGGTATCTACGTCCGGCGCCGCAACCGAAGCGGTGCAGCGCCACCTCGAGTCGCTCATCGACTCGAGGTTCGCGAGTCGTCTGTTCGCCAAGGATCACACCCTGTGGGGTGCCGCGGCAGAAGACGAGTCGTCGAAGCGCCTCGGCTGGGTCGACGCGGCCGAGGTCTCGGCACCGCTCGTGCCCGAGATCGTGCAGCTCCGCGACGAGCTCAACGGCAAGGGCGTCGACCGAATCGTGCTCTGCGGCATGGGCGGCTCCTCCCTCGCGCCGGAAGTCATGACTCGCACCGCGGGCATTCCGCTCGTCGTGCTCGACTCGACCGACCCTGAGCAGCTGGCCGCGTCGGTCAACACCGACCTCGAGCGCACCGCCGTCGTTGTCTCGTCGAAGTCCGGCTCGACGCTCGAGACCGACTCGCAGCGCCGGGCGTTCGTGGCAGCGTTCACCGCCGCGGGCATCGACCCGACCGAGCGCATCTTCATCGTCACCGACCCGGGCTCGCCGCTCGAGGCGGCGTCGAAGGAGGCCGGCTACCGCGTCTTTCTCGCCGACCCCACCGTCGGTGGCCGCTTCTCGGCCATGACCGCGTTCGGGCTCGTGCCCGCAGGCCTGGCGGGGCTTGACTTGGACGCCTTCCTCGCCCCGGTGGCGGCCGTGAAGGACGACCTTGAGGCCGACTCGCCCCAGAACCCGGGCCTCGTGCTCGGCGCGGCGCTTGCTGGCGGCGAGCCGGTGAGGACCTACATCGGCATCGTTGAGCAAGGCACCGACATCGTCGGCTTCGGCGACTGGGCCGAGCAGCTCATCGCGGAGTCGACCGGCAAGGAGGGCAAGGGCCTGCTGCCCGTCGTCCTCCACCAGGATGCTCCCGAGGTCGGCCTGCCAATCCCCGACCTGCAGGTGGTTCGCCTCGTCGCGGATGCTGCTGCCGAGCCCGCGCTCGGCGACGAGATCAACGTCTCGGGCTCGCTCGCCGAACAGATGCTGCTTTGGGAGGTCGCGGTCGCGGTCGCCGGTAAGCTCCTCGGAATCAACCCGTTCGACCAACCCGACGTCGAGTCGGCGAAGGCTGCGGCCCGAGCACTGCTCGACGCCACGCCGGCCCCCGTCGATCCCGCATTCTCGGAGGGCGACATCGAGGTGCGCGGCTCCGCCGAGCTCACCGACGGCCAGAGCACCGTGCTCGGCGCGATCGAGGCACTGCTCGCGCAGCTGCCCGAGGGCGGTTACGTCGCAATCCAGGCCTACGCCGACCGGCTCGGCCTCGCCGATCTCGCGCAGATCCGCGATGCCGTGGCGCACCGGGCCCGTCGTCCTGTGACCTTCGGCTGGGGCCCGCGATTCCTCCACTCGACCGGCCAGTTCCACAAGGGCGGCCCACGCGTCGGCGTGTTCCTGCAGATCACGACCGACTCGGCGACGCAGTTCGCGATCCCCGACCGCCCGTTCAGCTTCGGCGAACTCATTCACGCGCAGGCCGCGGGCGACGCGTCGGTGCTCGAGGACCACGGTATGCCGGTGCTGCGCCTCAACCTGACCGACGCTCGAGGCGGCGTGCAGCAGCTCCTCGGACTCCTCGGAGACATCTAGATCGTGCCAACCTCCTTTTCCACTCCAGCGAATCCGCTGCGACCGGTCGGCGAACGGCGGCTCGACCGCATCTCCGGCCCGAGCAACCTCGTGTTCTTCGGCGTCACGGGTGACCTGAGCCGCAAGAAGCTGCTGCCCGCGGTGTACGACCTCGCGAACCGCGGCCTGCTCTCGCCCTCGTTCGGCATCGTCGGTTTCGGCCGCCGCGAATGGAGCGACGACCAGTTCCGCGAGTTCGTGCGACAGAGCGTCGTTGACCACGCGCGCACCGAGTGGAACGAGGATGTCTGGCTGCAACTCGCAAAGGGTCTGCGGTTTGTCAGCGGTGAGTTCAATGACGCGGAGGCGTTCACGGGCCTCCGCGACACGCTCGCCCGCCTCGACCTCGAGCGGGGCACCCGCGGCAACTACGCGTTCTATCTCTCGATTCCGCCGCGCTCCTTCGCCGAGGTGACCGGGCAGCTGCGCGCATCCGAGCTGACCGAGGCGCCGTACGGTTCGTGGCGCCGGGTCATCATCGAGAAGCCGTTCGGCCACGACCTCGAATCGGCGCGTGAGCTCAACGGCATTGTCGAGGGCGTGTTCCCGAGCGACTCGATCTTCCGCATCGACCACTATCTCGGCAAAGAGACAGTGCAGAACATCCTCGCGCTGCGCTTCGCGAACACGATGTTCGAGCCGCTGTGGAATTCGAACTGGGTCGACCACGTGCAGATCACGATGGCCGAGGACATCGGCGTGTCCGGCCGCGCCGGGTACTACGACGGCGTTGGTGCAGCGCGCGACGTAATTCAGAACCATCTGCTGCAGTTGCTCGCGCTCACCGCTATGGAGGAGCCGCTGAGTTTCGCGGCGAACCACCTGCGCAACGAGAAAGAGAAGGTGCTGTCGGCCGTGCATCTCGGCCACGACCTCTCCAAGAGCACCGCACGGGGCCAGTACTCGGCCGGCTGGCAGGGCGGCCTCTACGTGCCGGCGTTCCGCGACGAGGACGGCATGAACGCCGAGTCGACCACGGAAACGTTCGCAGCCCTGCGCCTCGAGATCGACACTCGCCGCTGGCTCGGCGTGCCGTTCTACCTGCGCACCGGCAAGCGCCTCGGCCGCCGCGTGACCGAGATCGCCGTGACCTTCAAGGATGCTCCCGGCTATTTGTTCTCCCCCACCGACCGCGTGTCGCTCGGCCCGAACGCGCTCGTGATCCGCGTGCAGCCCGATGAGGGCGTCACGATGCGCTTCGGCTCGAAGGTGCCCGGTTCGGGACTGCGCGTGCGCGACGTGACAATGGACATGGGCTACGGCCACGCGTTCACCGAGTCGAGCCCCGAGGCCTACGAGCGCCTCATCCTCGACGTGCTGCTCGGCGACCCGCCCCTCTTCCCCCGTCACGAGGAGGTCGAGCTCTCCTGGCAGATTCTCGACCCGGTCGAGGAGTACTGGTCGTCGCTCGGTGCGCCAGAACTCTACGCGCCCGGCTCGTGGGGCCCCGCATCCGCCACCGAACTACTCGCGCGCGACAACCGAACCTGGAGGCGCCCATGATTGTCACGCTCGACGACACGAATTCTTCGGCGATCGCTCGCGAACTCATCCGCATGCGCGAAGAGGGCGGCGCGATCGCCCTCGGTCGCGTGCTCACGCTCATCGTCGTCGCCACCTCGGACGTCAACGAAGATGCGATTGAGGCGGCGAACGAGGCCTCTGGCGAGCATCCGATGCGCGTCATCGTGGTGCACACCTACCCCGACGGCGACGGCGCGAAGCTCGATGCGGAGATCCGCGTGGGCTCCGACGCCGGCGCGAGCGAGGTCGTAGTGCTCCACGCCTCCGGCCCCGCCTCGGAAGACCCGGCGTCGCTCATCCAGCCGTTGCTGCTGCCGGACACGCCGGTTGTGACGTGGTGGCCCGACTGCTCCGAGACACACCCGGCCCAGAACCCGCTCGGCGAGCTCGCGCAGTTGCGCATCGTCGACAGCTTCAAAGTCGCCGAACCGTTCGCCACCCTCGCGCAGCTCGCCGAGGGCTACGAAAGCGGCGACACCAACCTCGCGTGGGCCCGCATCACCCGCTGGCGTGCCCAGCTCGCCTCGGTGCTCGATCAGCCACCCTACGACCCGATCACGGGCGCCGAGGTCATCTACCGCAAGCTCACCACGAGCACGCTGCTCATGGCGGGCTGGCTGGCGCACTACCTCAAGGTGCCGGTCACCCTGCAGTTCTCCGACGACGACCTCGCGGGCAACCTTCGCGCCGTCAAGCTATTCCGCCACGACGGCGTGATCGAACTCCGCCGCACGGCGAAGGACACCGCGATCCTGAGCCAGCCCGACCAGCCCGACCAGATCGTGCCGCTGGCGATCCGTAATCGGTTCTCGGTGCTCAGCGAGGAGCTGCGTTCCTTCGCCGCCGACCCGATCTACGCGGCAGTTCTGCTCGAGGGTGTGCCCGAGATCGCCGCGTCGAATCGTGAGCTCACGGAGCAGGAACGATGACCTCGACGTTCGCCGATGCTGACCTCATCGTTGGGTCCGACGCCGCTGAGTTGGCGAAGATCCTCGCCAGCGACGTCGTCGACGTGCTGGCGAGGGCGATCACCGAACACGGAGCCGCGAACCTCGCAGTGTCGGGTGGTTCCCTCGCCACCGTCGTCGTGCCGGCGATGGTCGAGCTCGGCAATGCCCGCGACCTCGACTGGTCGCGCGTGCATGTCTGGTTTGTTGACGAGCGGTTCGTCAATCGCGGCACCGACGAACGCAACGCGACGCCGGTCGTCGCGGCCATGCGTCAGGCGACGGACTTTCCCGCCAGCCAACTCCACATCGCTGCCGCGCGGGACTTGGGTATGTCGCTCGCCGAGGCGGCCGCGGAGTACGAGCAGCGACTCATTCGGCACGTCCCCATCCGCGAGTCGAACGGCGTGCCAAGCCTCGATCTTGCGCTGCTCGGCATGGGGCCCGACGGGCACACCGCATCCCTCTTCCCCGGCCGTCTACCGGCCGAGACTTCTGCCCTCGCGGTTGCCGTCGATGACGCTCCCAAGCCGCCGCCCATGCGCGTGACGCTCACTTTCCGCATGCTCGATGCCGCCGCCCGCTGTTGGGTTTTCGCCACGGGTGCGGAAAAGCAATCGGCGCTCACACTTGCCCGAACGGGCAGTGCAAGCGCCGAGGAGTCACCGGTGTCGCGCGTCCGCGCACGCCTCGAGGTGCGCGTCTACGCCGACGCCGCCGCTACGCGACAGGCGTGACGAACTTCGTCAGAATGCCGATCACGACGATCGCGAGGGCCCAGATCACCATGGTCCAGACGGTGAGTCGGTTCAGGTTCTTCTCGGCCACGCCAGAGGACTGAGCGCTCGTGGTCACGCCTCCGCCAAACATATCGCTGAGTCCGCCACCCTTGCCTCGGTGCAGCAGGATAAACAGGATGAGCAGCACGCTCGTGATCGCGAGCACCACCTGCAAAATGACCAGCAGAATGTCCACGGTGTCCTCTCGACAACAATAAAAACTCGGACGGAGCCGATAAAGGCCCCGTCCGAGTATAGGCGACGACGTCTGATTAGATGCCGACGTGGCTGCGATAGCGCACGATCGACGCGAAGTCGTCGATCTTCAGGCTGGCGCCGCCGACAAGGGCGCCGTCGATGTCGGGCTCGCGCATGATGCTCGCGACGTTGTCAGGCTTCACCGAGCCGCCGTAGAGGATGCGCGTCGACGCCGCGCGCTCCTCACCAAGCTCCTCGATGAGGGCCGTACGCAGGGCGGCACAGACCTCCTGGGCCTGCTCCGCGCTCGCCACCTTCCCGGTGCCGATCGCCCAAACTGGCTCATAGGCCAGGACGATCTCGGCGTCAGCCGGCAGCTCGGCCAGGCCAGCTCGAAGCTGCGCAACGGGGACATCCCACGGAGTGTCGGTCGCCTCGCGCTGCTCAAGCGTCTCGCCGACGCAGAGCACTGGAATGAGGCCGTGCTTCAGCGCGGCCTGCACCTTCGCCTGGCATTCGGCGTCGTCCTCGCAGTGGATCGTGCGACGCTCCGAGTGACCGACGAGCGCATACTTCGCGCCGAGGGCCGCGAGGAACTCTCCCGAGATGTCGCCGGTGTAGGCACCCGAGTCGTGCTTCGAGAGATCCTGGCCGCCGTAGACGAGCTTGAGCTTGTCCGTGTCGACGAGGGTCTGCACACTCCGAAGATCGGTGAACGGCGGGAAAACCGCGACCTCAACCTGCTCGTAGTCGTGATCGGCATCCTTCAGCGTCCAAGCGAGTTTCTGCACGAAGGCGATCGCCTGAAGATGCGTCATGTTCATCTTCCAGTTGCCCGCCATGAGCGGCGTGCGGGTGGCTACCATCCGAGTACCTCCAGCCCGGGCAGGCGCTTGCCTTCGATGAGCTCGAGGCTGGCGCCGCCACCCGTCGAGACGTGACCGAATTCGTCGTCGGCGAAGCCGAGGGTACGGATCGCCGCGGCCGAGTCGCCGCCGCCGACCACCGAAAGGCCGTGGACCTCGGTCAGGGCCTGGGCTACCTGCTGGGTGCCATCAGCGAACGCCGGGAACTCGAACACACCCATCGGGCCGTTCCAGAACACGGTCTTCGACGTGCGAATCGTCTCGGCGTAGGCGCGCGCCGAGTCGGGACCAATGTCGAGGCCGATGCCCTCGGCACCGAACTTCGAAGACTCGATCGCCGAAGCGTCAACCACCTCATGCTCGGCGTCAGCGGCAAATCCCGCCGCCACGACGATGTCGCTTGGCAGCAGGAGTTCGACGCCGCGCTGCTCGGCCTGTTCGATGTAGCCACGCACGGTGTCGATCTGCTCGGACTCGAGCAGCGACTTGCCGATCGAATGGCCCTGTGCTGCGAGGAAGGTGAACAGCATGCCGCCACCAATGACGAGGCGATCGACCCTCGGCAGTAGGTTCTCGATGACGCCGAGCTTGTCGGAGACTTTCGACCCGCCGAGCACCACGGTGAACGGCCGCTCGGGGTCGTTGATCACCCGGCCGAGCTTCTCAACCTCGTTCTCGACGAGGAGGCCGGCCGCCGAGGGCAGCAGCTCCGCGAGCTCGTACACCGAGGCCTGCTTGCGGTGCACCACGCCGAAGCCGTCAGAGACGAAGGCGTCGCCGAGCGCGGCGAGCTGCTCGGCGAAGGCGCGACGCACGGCGTCGTCCTTGCTCGTCTCGCCCTCGTTGAAGCGGAGGTTCTCGAGTACGACAACCCCACCGTCTTCCAGGGCGGCGACGATCCCAGCTGCGCTCTCGCCCACGGTGTCACCGGCGAGCGGAACATCCTGGTCGAGCAGCTTCGCGAGGCGCGCCGCCGCCGGCGCGAGGGAGAACTGCGGGTCGGGCTCGCCCTTCGGGCGGCCGAGATGCGAGATCACGATGACCTTCGCGCCCTGCTCGGTGAGTCGTTGGATCGTGGGCAGTGACGCCCGGACGCGACCGTCGTCAGTGATCTCGCCGTCTCGCAGCGGGACGTTGAGATCACAGCGGACGAGGACGCGCTTGCCCGCGAGATCGCCGAGCGATTCGAGTGTGCGCAGAGGCATAGTGGTCTCCCTCAGTGTGCGTGGTGGGTGTGTGGTTACAGGTTCTCAGCGACGTACGACGAGAAGTCGACGAGGCGCTCGGTGTAGCCCCACTCGTTGTCGTACCAGCTCGACACCTTGACGAGGTCGCCGATCACCTTGGTGAGCGGTGCGTCGTAGATCGACGAGTGGTTCTCGCCGATGATGTCGCGCGACACGATCGGCTCCTCGTTGTACTTGAGGATGCCCTTGAAGTCGCCCTCGGCGGCTTCCTTGAATGCCGCGTTGACCTCGTCAACCGTGACCTCGCGGTCGAGCTTCACCGTCAGGTCGGTGATCGAGCCGGTCTCAACGGGCACGCGCAGTGCGAAGCCGTCGAGCTTGCCCTTGAGCTCGGGCATGACGAGACCGATCGCCTTCGCAGCACCGGTGGAGGTCGGGATGATGCTCAGCGCAGCGGCGCGGGCACGGCGGAGGTCGGAGTGCGGCGAGTCCTGCAGACGCTGGTCGGCCGTGTAGGCGTGCACCGTCGTCATGAGGCCCGACACGATGCCGAACTTGTCGTTGAGCACCTTCGCCAGCGGGGCGAGGCAGTTGGTCGTGCACGACGCGTTCGAGATAACGTGCTCGGTCTCGGGGTTGTAGTCGGTGTGGTTCACCCCGAACACGTATGTCGGGGCGTCGCCCTTGGCGGGTGCCGAGAGCAGCACCTTCTTGGCGCCTGCGTCAATGTGCGCGTGCGCCTTGGCCGGGTCGTTGAAACGGCCGGTGCACTCGAGCACGAGTTCAACGCCCAGCTCGGCCCAGGGCAGCTTCGAGGGGTCGGCCTCGGCGAGGGCGTGGATATGGTGACCGTCGACGGAGATGCTGCCCTCGTCGTGCGTCACCTCGTTCTTCAGTACGCCCGAGGTCGAGTCGTACTTCAGCAGGTGTGCGAGAGTCGCGTTGTCGGTGAGGTCGTTAATCGCGACGAGCTCAAGATTCGGGTGACTGTTGTCCAGCAGGGCGCGAGCGTAGCTGCGTCCGATGCGGCCGAAACCATTAATGGCGATCTTTGTCACGGTTGCTCCTTCAATAGGTGCGCGATGGAGACGGAAATCTGCGGAATTCCATCAGGTCAACGGTACCCAGTTTGGGTGAGCGCGCCTCCCAGAATCGGCGCCGTGACGCGTTAGTCGAGGAGTTCGCCCTCGGGCACGCTCGACGCGGTGTCGGGAATGCCCTGCTGCGACGCCTCGCGGTCGGCGAGCGCGAGCAGACGGCGCACCCGGCCGGCCACGGCATCCTTCGTCATTGGCGGGTCGGCCCGCTGCCCAAGCTCGTCAAGCGAGGCCTCGCGGAACGCAAGGCGCAGTTCGCCGGCCTGGCGCAGATGGTCGGGCACCTGGTCGCCGAGGATCTCGAAGGCGCGCTCCACGCGGGCGCACGCCGCGACGGCCGCCTGCGCCGAACGACGCAGGTTCGCGTCGTCAAAATTAACGAGGCGATTCGCCGTGGCGCGGGTCTCGCGACGCTGGCGGAGCGCCTCCCACTCTTGCAGCACATGCTTTGCGCCCATGACTGAGAGCGTCTGGTTGATCGCCTCGGCGTCGCGAATCACGACGCGGTTCACGCCGCGAACCTCGCGCTGCTTCGCAGCGATGCCGAGCCGGCCGGCCGCACCAACGAGCGCCATGGCCGTCTCGCGGTTGGCGCAAACGATCTCGAGCGATGCCGAGCGGCCCGGGTCGGTCAA
Organism: Gulosibacter sediminis; assembly: GCF_030011715.1. Taxonomy (NCBI): domain Bacteria; kingdom Bacillati; phylum Actinomycetota; class Actinomycetes; order Micrococcales; family Microbacteriaceae; genus Gulosibacter; species Gulosibacter sediminis. The sequence continues at coordinate 58,168 of NZ_JASCYH010000007.1, forward strand.
CGATCCGGCAGCGATAAACGCACCCCGCCAAATGGCCGCGAGCACATCGGCGGTGCCGAGCGTGAGCCGGTTCGGTAGCCCGCGGACAATGCGTCCGCGAGCATCCATCAGCCCCGTCTGCCGGGCAAGCGTCTCGCCCTGGTCGAGCACCCGCACGAGGTAGGTGTGCGGGTCGCTCGCGGCGCCGCCCGCACTGCGCGCGATGCGGGGGCGAACCCCGTAGATGGCCGCGAGCTCGTGGGCGAGTCGCTTCGCGAGGGTCTCGGTGTCGAGTTCAGCTTCGATGACATAACGCCCAGAGATCATCTGCAGCGCACCGGCAAAGCGAAGGATGCTCGAAATCTGGGCAGCACGCGCCAGGTTCGATCCTGGGTTAACTCCGTTGAGTTCCCGCTTCACTTTCTCGGTCAACGTCACGTAGACATCCTTTCATTGCGAAAAAACCAATCTTACCCCTCGGCTCACTCGCGACCGAGGTCACGGTGCTTCACCGAGACCGCGACGTCACGGCGCTCGCGCAGCTTCGAGGCGAGGTATTCGGTCATCGCGACTGAGCGGTGCTTGCCGCCGGTGCAGCCGACCGCGATCATTGCGTGGCGCTTGTTCTCGCGAGCGTAGCCCGACAACACCGGGTCAATCATGGCGAGAAAGCTTTCGGCAAATTCCTTCGCGCCGGGCTGGTGGAGCACGTACTCCGAGACGCGCTTGTCGCGGCCGTTGTAGGCGCGCAACTCGGCCACCCAGAACGGGTTCGGCAGAAAGCGCATGTCGAGCACGAGGTCGGCGTCGACGGGCAGCCCATATTTGAACCCGAAACTCATGACCGTCAACCGGATCTTGTCTTGGTCTGGAGCGCCGAAGCGCTCGCTGATGCGTCGGGCAAGCTCGTGCACGTTGAGTTCGGAGGTGTCGATGACGATGTCTGACATGCTGCGGATCTCGCGCAGGCGGGTGCGTTCGCGGTGAATCGCGTCGAGGATCGTGTCACCGTCTTCCTGCAGCGGATGCGGGCGGCGCGATGACTCATAGCGGCGGACGAGCGTGTCGTCGGTCGCGTCAAGGAACAGCACGTGCACCTCGTGCGTCTTGCGCAACTCGGCTGCGAAGTCCTCAAACTCGTCGATGAGGCGGCCACCACGAATGTCGACCGCGACCGTCAGCTTGGGCAGCGAGTCTCGCGCCTTGGCCGCGACCTCGATGAGGGGGCGAATCATTTGCGGCGGTAGGTTGTCGACCGCGAACCAGCCGAGGTCTTCAAAGCCCTTGAGCGCGGTCGAGCGCCCCGCACCGGACATTCCGGTGACGATGGTGATCTCCTGGCGCTCCTGCGCGCCAGGCACGGTCAACCCAGTTCCATTAGCTCCACCAAAAGTCACGCTGTGCTCCTTGCTCGCAAGACGGATCTCACGGCGCCCCGTCGACGACTAGCCTAGCGACCATCGCCTGAGCTCCCGGCGGACAGCGCAGTTCGGATCGCCGCCGCGGTCGCCGTGCCAATGCCCGAAACCTCGAGCAATTCATCCTCGCCCGCCGCCCGCAAGCGCTTCACCGAGCCGAAGTGTTTCAGCAGCTCGCGGATCCGCGCGGGGCCAAGACCCGGCACATCGGCCAGCTGCGAACGGATGTCGCGGCTTCGCGACTTACGCTGCGCCGTGATCGCGAAGCGGTGGGCTTCGTCGCGCAGTCGCTGCACGAGGAACAGCGCCTCAGAGGAGCGCGGCAGGATCACTGGGAAGTCGTCGTCGGGCAGCCAGAGCTCCTCGAGCCGCTTCGCGATGCCGGTAATGGTGATCTCCCCTACCCCGGCGTCGTCGAGCGCCCGCTTGGCCGCCGCGACCTGGGGCTGGCCGCCATCAATCAGCAGCAGCTGCGGTCGGTACGCGAACTTGTCGCCCTCCTTCGGCGCCTCCTCGGTATTGAGGTACGCGAGGCGCCGCGTGAGCACTTGGTAGATCGAGTCTGTGTCGTCAGTGGTGTTCGCGATATTGAATCGACGGTAGTCGCGCTTCTTCGGGAGGCCATCTTCGAACACCACCATCGACGCGACAACGCCCGTTCCCTGCAGGTGCGAAACGTCGTAGCACTCGATGCGCAGCGGCGCTTCGGCCATGCCGAGCGCCTCGCGCAGGTCGTTGAGGGCATCGGTGCGAGAGACGAAGTCGGCGGTGCGCTTGAGCTTGTACTGCTTCAGCGCTTCGGTCGCGTTGAACTGGGCGGTCTTGAGCAACTCGGCCTTCACGCCGCGCTGGGCGGTGCGGAGTTGCACCCGTGAACCGCGCACCTTCGTGAGCACCTCCTCGAGCGCGACATGGTCATCGGGCAGCGACGGCACGATCACCTCGCGGGCGGGATGCTGCTCCTGTGCCCCGTACACATCCTGCAGCACCTGCTGCATGAGCGTTGCGGTGTCGACGTCGAGTTCTTTGTCGAGCACCCAGCCGCGCACGCCGCGGATGCGGCCGCGGCGTACCGAGAACAGCTGCACCGACGCTGCCAGCTCGTCTTCCGCGAGGCCGTAGACATCGGCGTCGGCCTTGTCTGGCAGCACCACGGCGGACTTCGCGAGCACCGCCTCGAACGCGCTGATGCGGTCGCGAATCGTGGCCGCATCCTCGTACCGCATCTCGATGGCGGCGAGTTGCATCTGCGCTGTCAGGTCGTCGAGGATCGAGCGGTCATACGTCTCCATGATGCGCACGAACTCGTCGACGCGCGCACGATGCTCCTCGATCGACACTTGCTGCGAACAGGGCCCGCCGCAGCGGCCGATCTGGCCTGCAAAGCATGGCTTGCCGGTTTGCATCGCCCGGCGGTAGTTCGTGTCGTTGCACGTGCGAATCGGCAGCACCCGAATCATGAGGTCGATGGCCTCGTTCACCGCCCAGACCTTCGGGTACGGCCCGAAGTACCGGGCACCCTTGATGTGGGTGTTGCGGGTCACCATGACGCGCGGGGCCTCGTCGGCGAGCGTGATCGCCATGAACGGGTACGATTTGTCGTCCTTCAACCGCACATTGAATGGCGGTGAGTACTCCTGAATGAGGCTGTACTCGAGCTGCAGCGCTTCGATCTCGTTCTGGACGACGGTCCACCGCACCGTCGAGGCCGTCGTGACCATGCGCCGCGTTCGCTCGGGCAGCGTCTCGAGCGCCGCGAAATAATTCGCGAGTCGCTGCCTCAGCCGCTTTGCTTTGCCGACGTAGAGGATGCGGCCCGAGGCGTCGAGCCAGCGGTACACGCCCGGTTTGTCGGGAATGTCCGCCGGCTTCGGCCGCCACTCGAGGTAGGTGCTCACGAGCGTCGGGCGATACCGAGGATGTCGGCGAGGAACTCGCCTGTCGCGCTCGCCTCGACCGTTGCCACCTTCTCTGGCGTGCCTTCGGCCACGACGGTGCCGCCGCCGGCTCCGCCCTCGGGTCCCATGTCGATGACCCAATCGGCGCTCTTGATGACGTCGAGGTTGTGCTCGATCACGATGACCGTGTTGCCCTTGTCGACGAGGCTCTGGAGCACCATGAGCAGCTTGCGGACGTCCTCGAAGTGCAGGCCCGTCGTGGGCTCGTCGAGCACGTACACGGTGCGGCCGTTCGAGCGCTTCTGCAGTTCCGTCGCGAGCTTCACGCGCTGCGCCTCGCCGCCCGAGAGCGTCGTCGCCGCCTGGCCGAGGCGAACGTAGCCGAGGCCCACGTCAACGAGGGTCTGCAGGTAGCGGTGGATCGCGCTGATCGGCGCGAAGAACTCCGCCGCCTCCGAGATGGGCATCTCGAGGACTTCGGCGATGTTCTTGCCCTTGTAGAGCACCTGCAGCGTCTCGCGGTTGTACCGCTTGCCGTGGCAGGTCTCGCACTGCACGTAGACGTCGGGGAGGAAGTTCATCTCGATCTTCAGCGTGCCGTCGCCGTGGCAGGCCTCGCAGCGGCCGCCCTTGACGTTGAACGAGAACCGACCGGCCTGGTAGCCGCGCACCTTCGCCTCCGGCGTCTCGGCGAAGAGATTGCGGATGCGGTCGAACACCCCCGTGTAGGTGGCCGGGTTCGAGCGCGGCGTGCGACCGATCGGTGCCTGGTCGACGTGCACGACCTTGTCGAGTTGGTCGACGCCGTTGACTCGCGTGTGCTTGCCCGGCACCTGGCGGGCGCCGTTGAGCTTGTTCGCGAGGACTTTCTCGAGCACGTCGTTGACGAGCGACGACTTGCCCGAGCCCGAGATGCCGGTCACTGCCGTGAGCACGCCGAGCGGGAAATCGACCGTGACGTTCTGCAGGTTGTTGGCCCGCGCACCCACAACCGTGAGCTTCCGCTTCTTGTCGAGCTTGCGGCGCTTCGACGGCGTCGTGATCTCGCGGCGGCCGGCAAGGTAGTCGCCGGTGATCGACTGGCGGTTCGAAATGAGCCCCTCGTAGCTGCCCGAGTGCACGACCTCGCCGCCGTACTCCCCCGCGCCGGGCCCGATATCGACGATCCAGTCGGCCGTACGAATCGTGTCTTCGTCGTGTTCGACGACGATGAGCGTGTTTCCGAGGTCGCGCAGCTTTTCGAGCGTCTCGATCAGGCGGCGGTTGTCGCGCTGGTGCAGGCCGATCGACGGCTCGTCGAGCACGTAGAGCACGCCCGTGAGGCCGGCACCGATCTGCGTGGCGAGGCGGATGCGCTGGGCCTCGCCCCCCGAGAGGCTGCCGGCCGAGCGCGCGAGGTTGAGGTAGGTGAGCCCCACTTCGGTGAGGAACTCGAGGCGAGAGCGAAGTTCGCGCAGCACCTGGGCGCCGACCTTCGCCTCGCGCTCCGAGAGGTCGAGGTTGGTGAAGAAGTCGAGCGCATTGTCGAGCGACATGAACGTCGCGTCGGCGATGGACTTGCCGGCGATCGTGACCGCGAGCACCTCGGGGCGCAGGCGCGCGCCGTCGCACGCTGGGCAGGGCACCTCACGCAGGTACTGCGACCAGCGGTCCCGCTTCGCGTCGGACTCGGCCTCGGCGAACTGCCGTTCGATGTAGGGGATGACGCCCTCGAAGCCCGAAGAGTACGTGACCTGACGACCGAAGCGGTTGCGGTACTTCACCCGTACCTTGAAATCTTTGCCGTGCAGCAGCGTCTGCTGCACGTCCTTCGGAAGCTTGCGCCACGGCGTGTTGAGGTCGAAACCGAGCTCTTCGGCAACGCCGAACAGCAGTCGCTCGTAGTACTGGTAAAGCGACTTACCCTGCGACGACCACGGCAAGATCGCACCCTCGACGATCGAGGCGTCGGGGTCACCAATCATCAGGTCTTCGTCGACGGCCATGCGAATACCGAGGCCATCGCAGGCGGGGCATGCGCCGAACGGCGCGTTAAACGAGAACGTGCGCGGCTCGATCTCGGACAGCGCGAGGGCGTGGCCGTTCGGGCACGCGAGGTTCTCGGAGAACGACTCTTCAGCGTCGTCGCCCTCGGCATCGACGTACTGGATCGTCACTCGACCCTGCGCCAGCCGTAGCGCGGTTTCGAGCGAGTCGGTAAGCCGACCGAGCAAATCATCACTCGCGACGAGGCGGTCGACGATCACCGAAATATCGTGCTTGTACGACTTCTTCAGCGTCGGCGGGCTCGCGAGCTGCACCCGCTCGCCATCGACCATCGCGCGCACAAAGCCCTGCTGCGAGAGCGACTGCAGCAGGTCGACGAACTCGCCCTTCTTCTGCTGTACGACGGGCGCAAGGACTTGATAGCGGGTGCCGGCCGGCACCTCCATGAGGGTGTCGGCGATCTGCTGCACGGTCGAGGCTTGGATGCGCTCGCCGCACTCGGGGCAGTGGGCGATGCCGATGCGCGCCCACAGCAGGCGCATGTAGTCGTAGATCTCGGTGATCGTGCCGACCGTCGAGCGCGGGTTGCGGTTCGTCGACTTCTGGTCAATCGAGACGGCCGGGCTCAGGCCCTCAATGAAATCGACGTCGGGGCGATCGACCTGCCCCAGAAACATGCGCGCGTACGACGAGAGCGACTCGACGTAGCGGCGCTGCCCCTCGGCAAAGATCGTGTCGAAGGCGAGCGACGACTTGCCCGAGCCCGAGAGCCCGGTAAACACGACCAGGCTGTCTCTCGGCACCTCAACATCGACGTTTTTGAGGTTGTGCACGCGTGCGTGCTGCACGCGCAGCGAGGTGAGCTGGCTAGTCTTCGCAGATAATTTCGGCACCCGACAAGAGTACGTCGCGCCAGCGACATGGTTCGCTGGATTCGCTGGCGGCGCAGTGCCTAGTCGTTCGCCGCCGCGAGCTGACCGCAGGCCCCGTCGATCTCCTTGCCGCGGGTGTCGCGCATGGTGGTGGGAATTCCCTTTGCTCGCAGTCGCTCGACGAATTCGGCAGCGACCTCGGGCTCGGACGACGTCCAGATCGAACCCGGCGTCGGGTTAAGGGGAATCGGGTTGACGTGCACCCAGCCGCGCCCGCGTTCGTTGAGTTTGTCGGCAAGCAGGTCGGCGCGCCAGCCATGGTCGTTCATGTCCTTGATGAGCGCGTACTCGATCGACACTCGGCGGCCGGTCTTGTCGAAGTACTCGCGAGCGGCGTCGAGCGCCTCGTCGACCTTCCAACGGCTGTTCACCGGAATGAGGTCGTCGCGCAGTTCGTCGTCAGGGGCGTGCAGCGACAGGGCAAACGTCAGCGGCAGCTCCTCATCGCTGAGCTTGCGGATCGCCGGCACGAGGCCGACCGTTGAGACCGTGATGCCGCGCGCCGACATGCCGAGGCCCTCGGGTGTCGGGTCGACCATGCGGTGCACGGCGTTCATGATGCGCTTGTAGTTCGCGAGCGGCTCGCCCATGCCCATGAACACGATGTTGTGCACGCGCTCGGGCACGCCGTCGGAGCGGGTGCCTCCGAGTTCGCCCGCGGCAATCGCGCGGTTCGCCTGCACAATCTGGTCGACAATCTCGGCCGTCGACAGGTTGCGCGTCAGCCCGTTCTGGCCGGTCGCGCAGAAGGGACAGTTCATGCCGCAGCCGGCCTGCGACGAGACACAGAGCGTGATGCGGCCTGGGTAGCGCATGAGCACCGACTCGACAAGCACGCCGTCGAAGCACTTCCAAAGGAACTTGATGGTGTCGCCGTTGTCGGTGCGCAGGCGCCGCACCTCGGTGAGCAGCGGCGGCATCGTGTCGGCGACGAGCTGCTCGCGGGATACGGCGGGCAGGTCGGTCATCTCGTCGGCGCTCGCCGTGTGGTGCTGAAAGTAGTGCGTCGACAGCTGCTTCGCGCGGAACGCCGGGTGCCCGAGCTCCTTGAGGCGCTCCTGGCGCTCGGCCATCGACAGGTCGGCGAGGTGCACCGGGGGTTGCGTGCGCCGCTGCTTGGCGGCGAACTGCAGCTGGGGTCGGCCATCGGCGCCCATCGGCTGAATCCAGCCCTCGGCGGTGGGGCGAACCTGCGGGCGTGCGGCTCGCCGCTCGCGAAGTCGTTTGCTCGTCTGCTCGCTCATCTGCCCAATTATCCCCTATGCCACGCAGGAATGCGCGAATCGAGTTCTGCGGTGATCGCACTCCCCCGCAGCAGCAGCTCATCGAGCTGGGCCCGCTTCGCGACACTCGCGCCGGGGTGCATGAGAATGAGCTGGGCGCCGTTGAGCTCAATGTCGTGGCCGAGCCCGTGGACGGAGAACACCTACATGATGTCGGGCGAGATCACCTCGAGCATCTCGCGCTCACGACCGCGCTCAGTGAACGTGCGGAACTGCGTCGGGAAGTGCCCCTCGAGATCCCAGCGCACGAGGGCGCCGGTCCACCTTCGCCACTTGCCGTTCTGTGTCGCGTCGAAGAACGTGTGTGGGATTCTTAGCGGCATGCCGGCTGCGAGGTAGGCGAAGCGCGTGACCGTGACGGTGCGCCTGCGGCCCTTGGCGGAACGCTGTTCTTCGGTAACCTCGAAGTCGCCGAGCTCGAACGGGTGCCCCTGGGCGACGCCGCGAACCACGTGTGAGTGCCAGCGAGCGTCACCGGGTGCCTGGAAGCCCACGCCGCGCAGCTGCGCGCCGGAACGGTAACCTACGAATTCGAGCCCGTTCGCCCGTGCCAGCGCCGCCACGCGCTGCTTGCGGAAGGCGTCGCGAAAGAAGCGGACGATGAAGAACACCGCGACCCCAAACATCACGAGCGCGAAGATCAGGCCCGGCACGGCGGTGAGCCGGGCCGACGTCGGCGTCGCCGCATCCGTTCGGTCGATGCCGGTGATGAGCTGCGTGAGACCGCTGATGACCGCAAAGAGGGTAATCGCGCCGATGATGGCGCCGAACACCAGCAGGAAGATGGCCGGTGCCCGCGCAGATCGAAACGCCTCCCGCACTGATCCCCCGCGGCCGGCAAGCGCAGAGGGAGCAAGCTGACTGAATGCAGCGTGCAGCTGCGCCACTATGCGTGCCCCGCTCGCTCCATGTTGCGGAGGTCCTTCTTCAGCTCCGACAGTTCGTCGCGCAGCCGCGCCGCGAGCTCGAACTTGAGTTCGCCGGCGGCCGCGAGCATCTGCTCGTTGAGGTCGGCGATCATCTGTTCAAGTTGGTCGGCCCCCTCGGCGGCGATGCCCTCGTGGCGCAGGTTCGGCGGCGCCTTGCGGCGCGGGTCGGTCGCGCGGTCGCCGAGGAGCTCCTGCGTGTCTTGTCCCTCGCGCATGAGCACCGCGGTGATGTCGTTGATCTTCTTCCGCAGCGGTTGCGGGTCGATGCCGTGCTCAGTGTTGTAGGCGATCTGTCGCTCGCGCCGCCGCTCGGTCTCTTCGATCGCGAAGCGCATCGCCTCGGTCTCCTTGTCGGCGTACATGTGCACCTCGCCCGACACGTTTCGGGCCGCGCGGCCGATTGTCTGGATGAGCGAGGTCGCCGAGCGCAGGAAGCCCTCCTTGTCTGCGTCGAGGATCGCGACAAGCGAGACCTCGGGCAGGTCGAGGCCCTCGCGCAGCAGGTTGATGCCGACGAGCACGTCGTAGACGCCCGCGCGCAGCTCGCTGAGCAGCTCGACGCGCTTCAGGGTGTCGACGTCGGAGTGGAGGTACCGCACCCGCACCCCGTGCTCACCGAGGAAGTCGGTGAGTTCCTCGGCCATCCGCTTCGTCAGCGTCGTGACGAGCACGCGCTCGTTGCGCTCGATGCGCTCGCGGATCGTCTCGAGCAGGTCGTCGATCTGCCCCTCGCTCGGCTTGACGACGATCTTCGGGTCGATGAGGCCGGTGGGGCGAATGATCTGCTCGACGACGCCGTCGGCCTGCGCGAACTCGTACTTGCCCGGGGTGGCCGAGAGATAGACGGTCTGGCCCACGCGCTCCTTAAATTCGTCCCAGCGCAGCGGGCGGTTGTCGAGCGCGGAGGGCAGGCGAAAACCGTAGTCGACCAGGGTGCGCTTGCGCGAGGCGTCGCCCTCGTACATGGCCCCGACCTGCGGCACCGTGACGTGCGACTCGTCGATGACGAGCAGGAAGTCGTCGGGGAAGTAGTCAAGCAGGCAGTGGGGCGGCTCGCCAGGCTGCCGACCGTCGATGTGCATCGAATAGTTCTCGATGCCCGAGGTGAAGCCGATCTGCTCCATCATCTCAAGGTCGAACGACGTGCGCATCTCGAGGCGCTGGGCCTCGAGCAGCTTGTTCTGCGAGTTGAGTTCGTCGAGTCGCCACTTCAGCTCGTCACGAATGCCATCCATCGCCCGGTGCATCACGTTCTCGCTCGCCGCATAGTGCGAGCCAGGGAAAATGCTCACCGAGTCGGTCTGTCGCACCACGTTGCCGGTGAGCGGGTTCAGCATCGAGATCGCGTCGACCTCGTCACCAAACATCTCAATGCGCACCGCGAGCTCTTCGTAAACCGGGATGATCTCGATCGTGTCGCCGCGCACACGGAACGTGCCGCGCTGAAAGGCCACGTCATTGCGCGTGTACTGCATCGAAATGAAGCGGCGAATGAGGTCGTCGCGCGCGATCACATCGCCGACGTGCAGCGCCGCCATCTGGCTGTAGTACTCCTCGGGCTTGCCGAGACCGTAGATGCACGACACGGTCGACACCACGACCACGTCGCGCCGCGACAGCAGCGAGTTCGTCGCCGAGTGACGCAGACGCTCAACCTCATCGTTGATCGAGCTGTCCTTCTCGATGAAGGTGTCAGTCTGCGGTACGTAGGCCTCGGGCTGGTAGTAGTCGTAGTACGAGACGAAATACTCGACCGCATTGTTGGGCAGCAGCTGGCGAAACTCGTTCGCAAGTTGTGCCGCCAGCGTCTTGTTGTGCGCCATCACGAGCGTCGGCCGCTGCACCTGTTCGATGAGCCAGGCCGTAGTGGCGGATTTACCGGTACCAGTGGCGCCGAGCAGCACGACGTCGGTCTCGCCGGCGTTAATGCGCCTCGTGAGTTCGGAAATTGCCTGCGGCTGATCGCCGGCCGGCTGATACTCGCTCACCACTTCGAACGGGCGCACGCTGCGTGTGGGTTCCATGCCTTCAACCCTACGTCGGGCCACCGACACGAGCCGCGGAGCGCATCCAGGCACGCGCGGGCACCGCTGAAGGCCTGATCCGAGCGATTAAGCTACGCAACGTGGCGGATGACTCTCGATACGGTGTGCTGGCGGCAAGTGCCGAGCACGAGCTTGAGATCAAGCGGTCTCGATTTCTCGGCTATGCCGAGCGCGTCTCGACCGAGGCCGAGGCCCGCGACTACATCGACCTCGTTCGCGCCGAACACCGGCTCGCCCGCCACCACTGCACCGCGTTCACGCTCGGTCCGGAGCGCCGCATCCAGCGTTCGAACGATGACGGCGAGCCGAGCGGCACGGCGGGCGTGCCCATGCTCGATGCCCTGACGAAGTTTGTGCGGCCGGGCGCGCCGAGCCCCGATCTCTCCGACATCATCATCGTCGTGGTGCGCTACTTCGGCGGCGTATTGCTCGGAGCCGGTGGCCTCGTTCGTGCCTACTCCGACACCGTCTCGCAAACGCTCGCGTCGGCCAAGTTTCTGACGCGCGAGCGGCTCGCCCGCTACGCCGTCGACGCGCCCATCGCGCAGGTAGGCCGCTGGGAAAACGAGCTGCGGGCCGCGGGAGTCGAAGTGCTCGGCACCGACTACGGACCCGCCAGCGCGACTCTTCGGCTCGCGGTACCCGACCAGCAGGATGCCCGCGAGCAGTTCCTCACCCGCCTCGCCTCGATCACCTCGGGCGAGGCTTCACCGACCGAGCTCGAACCGAGCTGGGTCGACGTTAGTCGTCGCTGATGCGCTCCTCGCGCGGCGTGGTCACCGGCATGCCGTCGTAGCTGATCTCGTCGTCGTCGAGGCGATCCGTGATGCGCAGGCGCGAATAGAGTTCGTCGACGAGCTCGATCGTGTCGGAGATCGGGCGGGTCGTGTCGAGCACGACGTCCGCGATCCGCCGCCGCTCTTCGTCGCTCGCCTGCGCCTCGATCCGTGCAAGCGCCTCCTCGCGCGTCATGCCGCGGTCGGCGATGAGCCGATCGACGCGCACCTCTGCGGGGGCATCGGCCACCCAGATCTCGTCGTAGTCGTAGTTCGAGCGGGTCTCGGCGAGCAGCGGAATGTCGTGCACGAAGATGGTCGAGGGGTCAGCCGCGCGCTCCGTCTCGATGCGCTCCTCGGTGATGCGGCGAATCTCAGGATGCGTGAGGTCATTGAGCGCGCGGCGAGCGTCCTCGTCCGCGAATACGATGTCAGCGAGCGCGGCACGGTTGAGCGAACCATCGGCCTCGAGGATGCCCTCTCCGAACTGCTTCGCGATCGCCTCGAGCACTGGCTGTCCCGGCTCGACAATCTCGCGAGCGATCTCGTCGGCGTCGATGATCACGGCGCCGAGCTCGCGCAGCCGATTGGAGATGGTCGTCTTGCCGGAGGCGATGCCGCCGGTGAGCGCGATGGTGGTCATGTCGCTACCTCCTCGAATCAACGGTGACTCCCGTTCTGTCAGACTACTGCCACAGGAGGTTCAATTGCTGGAACTACTCACCGGAACGGGACTCGCCGCCGCGGCCGGGCTCGGTGCCTTCCTCCCGATGCTCATCCTCGGGCTGCTCGATCGGTTCACCGACCTCATGACCTTGCCAGCAGCGTGGGACTGGCTTTCGAGCGATATCGCGCTCGTCGTGATCGGTGTGCTGACGGTGCTCGATCTTGTCGCCGACAAGATTCCCGCCATCGACACCGTCATCGACATCGTCCAGACCGTCGTTCGCCCAGCATCCGGCGGCATCGTGTTCGGTGCCGGCACCTCGGCCCAGACCGTGTCGCTCGACGAGCCGTCGCAGTTCTTCTCGGCGCACGTGTGGGTGGCGATCGTGCTCGGCGCGATTATCGCCCTCGTCACCCACCTCGCGAAGGCCTCGACCCGGGCGGCCGTCAACGCGGTGACCGTCGGTACGGCCGCTCCGCTGCTCAGCACCGGCGAGGATGCGATGAGCTTCGGCCTGGTCGCCAGCGCCGTGCTCGCGCCCGTGCTGGTGCTCGTGCTGCTCGCCGGGCTCTTCATCATGGCGGTGGCGCTCACCCGCCGGCTGCGCGGGATGCTCGCGCGGCGCAAGGCCCGCGCCGCCGAGGCGGGCGACTGAGACGCTGCACCCCCGTCAACGGGATTCACCCGCTTCCGAGGCAAAGAGAAACGGCCCGGCTCGAACGAATCGAGCCGGGCCGTTTGCTACCGGGAACTAGTTACCCGAGAGCTTCTCGCGAAGCGCGGCGAGCGAAGCGTCGTCGGCAAGGGTGCCGAACGCGTCTTCCGACTCGCTCGAGAAGGACGAACCGCCCTGCTCGGCAGCCTCGGGGGCGTTCGCCTCGGCCTCGATCGCGCCGCGGACCTGCTCCTTGTGAGCTTCCCAACGCGACTGGGCGAGCGCGTACTCCTGCTCCCAGGCCTCGCGCTGTGCCTCGAAGCCCTCGATCCACTCGTTGGTGTCGGGGTTGAAGCCTTCGGGGTACTTGTAGTTGCCCTGCTCGTCGTACTCGGCGAGCATGCCGTAGGTGGCGGGGTCGAAGTCGGTGCCCTCGGGGTCAACGCCCTCGTTCGCCTGCTTCAGCGACAGCGAGATGCGGCGACGCTCGAGGTCGATGTCGATGATCTTGACGAAGAGCTCCTTGCCAACCGAGACGACCTGGTCGGCGGTCTCGATGTGGTGGTTCGACAGCTCCGAGATGTGCACGAGGCCCTCGATGCCGTCGGCGACGCGAACGAACGCACCGAACGGAACGAGCTTGGTGACCTTGCCGAGCACGATCTGACCGATCGCGTGGGTGCGAGCGAGCACCTGCCACGGGTCTTCCTGCGTCGCCTTCAGCGAGAGCGAAACGCGCTCGCGGTCCATGTCGACCTCGAGCACCTCGACGGTGACTTCCTGGCCAACCTCGACGACCTCCGAAGCGTGGTCGATGTGCTTCCAGCTGAGCTCCGAGACGTGGACGAGGCCGTCAACGCCGCCGAGGTCGACGAACGCACCGAAGTTCACGATCGACGAGACAACACCCTTGCGAACCTGACCCTTCTGGAGCTGGTTGAGGAAGTTGGCGCGGGTCTCCGACTGGGTCTGCTCGAGGAGCGCACGACGCGAGAGCACGACGTTGTTGCGGTTCTTGTCGAGCTCGAGGATCTTCGCCTCGATTTCCTGGCCCAGGTACGGGGTGAGGTCGCGGACGCGACGAAGCTCGATGAGTGAAGCGGGGAGGAAGCCGCGGAGTCCGATGTCGACGATGAGGCCACCCTTGACGACCTCGATGACGGTACCGGTGACGACGCCGTCGTCTTCCTTGATCTTCTCGACATCGCCCCAGGCGCGCTCGTACTGTGCGCGCTTCTTCGAGAGAAGGAGGCGACCTTCCTTGTCTTCCTTCTGGATGACAAGTGCTTCGATCTCGTCGCCGAGCTCAACAACCTCGTTGGGGTCGACGTCGTGCTTGATCGAGAGTTCACGCGAGGGGATGACACCCTCGGTCTTGTAACCGACGTCGAGGAGTACCTCGTCGCGGTCGATTCGAACGACGGTACCGGTGATGAGGTCACCGTCGTTGAAGTACTTCATCGTCTCTTCGACCGCGGCGAGGAAGTCCTCAGCAGTGCCGATGTCGTTGACGGCGATCTGCGATTTAGCCGATTCGGTCGTGGTGTTCGTCATGTAGTTGGTACTCCAGCTGGATAATTGTGTCGGCCCGATTCGACGCCAGCAGCTCGCGCCGCCGTCCTGTGCCGAATGGGAAACGGATAGGTGTAGACGCACAAAAGTGCTCTACAAGCTTACCTGAGAATTCGCCGGAATTCCAATTTGGTACGAACTACGAAATCACCTAGGAGTCGAGCAAAGTCGACCGTATCAGGAACCGTTTTCCGGTCGGCCCCTCGAGCGAAAAACCGGCGCCGCGGCCGGGCACAGCGTCGACGAGCAAGCGAGTGTGCCGCCAGTACTCGAACTGTTCCTTCGACATCCAGAACTCGAGCTCGCTCGAGCCATCGCCCGAGCGGTTCGGAAGCTCGAACACGCCGAGCAGCACATCGGCATCGCCGGTGAGGAAGTCGCCCGCCGGGTAGCACATCGGGGCTGAACCATCGCAGCACCCACCGGACTGATGAAACATCAGCGGGCCATTGCGCTCGGCCAGCTCCTGCAGCAGCTCGACCGCCGTCGCAGAAAGCCCGACCCGCGACTGGGTCTCGCCTTCAATCACCGGGCGCGCTTCGATCGCCGGGCTGATCACAACTTCTTCGTTGGTCTCGGACATGTCGTCCTCCCTGAACTGGTGACGGGGCGGGAGGCGACCTACGGTCGCC
>NZ_JASCYH010000080.1:0-2829 GCF_030011715.1 Gulosibacter sediminis
CACGACCGAGAACGAAGTGGACAACCGGGATGAGACGCCCGGAACTCACCCCTGCCCGCAGCCGATCACGCCGCGCCCATCACGCCGACGCCACCCGCCGAAGGCTCATCGGTGGATCGAGGCTTAGCCAGCTGGTTGCGGTGCCGCGACAAGATGAACAGGGCGTAGTCGATGCCGACCGCGATGCCGATCATGACGGCGAGCAGCGGGCTCGCGTTCGAGACGACGACGAAGCGGGTAACAAACAGCAGCACGCCCATCGTTACGCCGACCGCCATGAGCGCCGAGCCGAGCGGCAGACCGGCCGCGAGCACCGAGCCGAAGGCGACGATGAGCACGATGGCGGCGAAGGCCACGCCGATCGCCTCGGTGACGGTGAGCCCGTAGGTGATGTCTTGATAGAGGGTGCCGCCGAACTCCACGCGCAGGCCGTCGTCTGCCAACGTCTCGGCGATGTCGACGACGTTCTGCTTGTCGTCGCCAAGCTTGTCCATCATGTCGGTATCGAACTGCACCTGGATGATCGCGGCCTCGCCGTCGTCGCTGAGCGTGCCGGTCGCGTACTCCGAGTACGGGTCGAGCGCCTGCGTCACGTGCTCGAGGTCGCTGATGTCACTCGCGACCTGCGCGAGCTCGTCGCGGTGGGTGTCGATTGCGCTGCCGTCGGTCGTCTCGATCACGACCTGGGCGCTCAGCCCCGCGACTTCGGGGAACACCTGCGCGAGGCGGTCGAGCGCATCCTGCGACTCGCTGCCGGGAATCTCGAACGACTCGTTCATCTGCCCGCCGAGCCCCAGCCCGAGGCCCAACGCGGCGGCAAATACGACGAGCCAGGAGACAAGCACCTGCCAGGCGTGCCGAAATGAAAAGCGTCCGATGCGATAGAGAAGCAGCGCCACTTGATGAAGTCCTTAGAGCGAGGGGGCGAGGGTGAGTTGGCAGACGAGCTGCGCGATGGTGTCGAGGCTCGTGAACCCCGGGAATTCAACGTCGAACTGTGGGAAGTCGGCAGCATCGGCGTCTTCGGGGTCGACCGAGAGCACGTAGGCGATGCCGATGAACGCGACCACGGCGCGCGTCGGCGCGGACGGATCGTTCGGCGCAAGCTTCGCCGCAACGCGCTGGATGATGTCGAGGAAGAAGTTCGCCTCGCGGGCGTCCGGCAGCGAGCGGTGGTGGAAGACGAGCATCCGCACCGCATGGCGGTTATTCACCATGAGTTCGGCCGCGCCTCGCGCCGGGTCGAAGTCGGGCTCGACGTCGAGGCGACGCTCAAGCTCGCGGCTCGCCTCGATCACCGGCGCGAGCACCGCCCGGAAGAGCTCCTCTTTACTGCCAAAGTGATAGAGCACATTCGCCTTCGTGCAGCCGCTGCGCTCGGCAATCTGCTGCAGCGAGACGCCATAGCCGCGGGCGGCGAACTCTTCGAGGGCAACGGTACGGATGCGTTCGGCGAGCTCATGCTTGGCCGGCGTGCTGGGTTCTGTCACGGGGGTCCTTCAGCGGGAGGGGCGATGCAACGTCAAGCCCTGACCGATCGGTCAGCATTAACGGTACACGCCGCCACACCGCGTCGCAATGGCCACAATGGGGCGCTAGGCTGGGTCGCGACATCGCGGCGCTGCGAGCCGCCAACCCACCGCAAGGAGTGATGACCGGTGCGCAAGTATCTACTCAACGGAGCAGTCCTTTCCGCGGTCGCGGGAATCGTGCCCGCAGTGAAGACGACGCAGGAATCGAACTCGACGCTGCGCATCGTCGCGACGTGGATTGCCGTCGGCGCCACGCTCGCCCTCGCGATCGCCGGAGTGCGCGAGCGCGTCGAAGAGGCACGCCAGGAAGAACTCGACTAGTTCCCTGAGCGCGAGTGTCGCACCCGGGTTCTGAGGCGCTGAATCCGTAGGCTTCGTGTACGCGCGCGAGTTTCGCGTGCTCACACGTAGGAAAGGGGTGCCCAATGTTCGGCTGGTTCCGCAAACTTGCCGGCCTCGGCGAACCGCAGGCAGACAGCGCTCAGAACGCTCCGGCTCCGCAGGTCGAACCGACCTCCCCGTCACAGGCCCCCGCCTCGACGCCCCAGGAGTGGGCGCAGCCGCGCGTTGCCGCGCCCCTGCAGTCGACGCCCGCACCCCGGCAGCAGGCCGCCGCTGCCCAGCCGGTCGCGCCGGCCGCCACCGTGCCTGCCGACTACGTCGTGCCAGAGCCGCCGACCGTCGCGGTGCCCGAGCACCCGGTCGTAGCGCCGGTCCAGCCCGCCCCGGCGATTGCCGAGGTCGCGCCCGCCGAGGCGCCGGTACAGGAGCCGCGGTTCGAAGCCGTCGAGCTCGACGCCGTCGATGAGGACGACTACGACGAGCCAGAGGCTGCTGCCGCCGAAACCGAGGAGCCCCGCTACGCCGGCCTCTTCCCGACGCCGTCCTGCCGTCCTGCGATGCCGCTCAGCGCGCATCCGAACTTCGCGGGGCTCGGCCTCGCGCCGGCGCCGCAACACCCGCCGCGGATGCTGCAGCCCGAGGCCGCGCTGACGACTGAGGCCCAGCTCGAGCTGCTGCGCCTGTTCGACGACCTCTTCGGCCCGCGTGGCCGCTACCGCCTCGAGTGGCGCACCGGCCGCGACCCGGGTGACGACGCGGTGTTCTCTGAGATCATGTCGGCCGACCTCGTGCGCCGTGTGCAGAACACGATCGCCGACGTCGCCGAGCTCGAGCGACCCGAACCGCTGCGCGCCATCGAGCCCGCAAAGCCGACGAGCGAAGCTGGCGACGACGAACTCAAGCGCGCGAGCTAAGCTCCCCACAACCACTTCGGGCGGGTGACCAACTGGTCACC
>NZ_JASCYH010000081.1:0-1802 GCF_030011715.1 Gulosibacter sediminis
CCCCGCTGGGTGGGCCGGATGCGCCTGCGCGCATCCGGCCCGGCCGACCGGGGATTCTTCGTTCCGCGACGCTAGGCCGCGACCGACTCATTCGTGTAGTCGTTGTGCTTCGTTTCCTTCGAGAACAGCAGCGCGACGAAGGTGAGCAGGGCCGCGCCGGCGAGGTAGACACCGACCCAGAACGGCGAGCCGTCGCCCGCGCTCCAGAGCGCGACGAACACGGTCGGGGCGATACCTGCGCCGAGTACCGACGAGAGGTTGTACGCAATCGCCGAGCCGGTGTAGCGAGTGTTCGCGGGGAAGTACTCGGGCAGTACCGCGCCCATCGGGCCGAAGGTGAGGCCCATGAGCGCCATGCCGATGATGAGCTGCGTCTGCACGCCCGTGTGGCCGAGGCCGAGCAGCGGGGTCATCACAAAGGCAAAGATGAAGATGAGCGCCGTGACCGAGAGCAGCATCTTGCGGCGGCCGAACTTTTCGGCGAGCGGACCCGAGACGAGCGTGAAGATGCCGAAGAAGACGACGGCGACAATGAGCATGAGCAAGAAGTCGGTCTTCGGGTAGCCGAGGCCGCCGACGTGCGTCGCGGCGTCGAACGCCGTGCCCGAGTCGGCTGCGGTCGCGGCGGCCTGGTCGGTCGTCGGCGTCGAGCCATACGTGAGCATGAACGAGGTCATCATGTAGAAGAGCACGTAGGTGGCGAGCATCACGAAGGTGCCGAGGATGATCGCGCGCCACGACTTGCGGAAGACCTCGACGAGCGGGGCCTTGACGACGTGGTCCTCACGCACGACCTTCTGGAACGCGGGCGTCTCGGTGAGCTGGATGCGCACCCAGAGTCCGATGATGACGAGCACGGCCGACACGAGGAACGGCAGGCGCCAGCCCCACGTGAGGAACTGCTCTTCGGTCAGCGTGTAGTTGAGCAGCACGAACAGCAGATTGCCGAGGATGAAGCCGATCGGCGCGCCGAGCTGCGGGAACGTGCCGTAGATGGCGCGCTTGTTCGCGGGGGCGTTCTCGGTGGCGAGGAGGGCGGCGCCCGACCACTCGCCGCCGAGGCCGAGGCCCTGGCAGAAGCGCAGCAGCACGAGCAGCGCCGGCGCGAGCACGGTCATGTTCGTGTTGATCGAGCCGTCGGCGTTCGCGGCGGTCGGGAGGCAGCCGATGAGGAAGGTCGCGATGCCCATGACGAGCAGCGTGCCGACGAGCGTGCCCTTGCGGCCGATGCGGTCGCCGAAGTGGCCGAAGAGGATCGAGCCGAAGGGGCGCGCGATGAACGCGACGCCGAAGACGGCGAACGACGAGAGCAGGGCCGTAATCGGGTCGGCGCTTGGGAAAAAGAGAATGGGGAAGACGAGCGAAGCCGCGGTGGCGTAGATGTAGAAGTCGTAGAACTCGATCGACGTACCGACGAGGCTCGCGACGATGACCTGCCAGGGCTTGTTCTGCTTCGCGCCGGATGCGGCGGGCGTGGCGCCGGTGTTGATGGTCGAGGTGTCGTGTGACACGAATGTGCTCCTGAGCTGACGATGAACGGCGCGCCGGAAACGCTGTACCCGCCCTGGTGGGGCGAGGCCTCGAACGCGGTGGCGCGGCCCGACCACCTGCCTCAGCGGGGTAGGGGAGTGCAGGAGTCGAACGGTGTCGGTCAAGTTGGCGACGATTCAGGCTACACCCAGCCAGGTATGCAGAAAAAGCCGCAGCCCCTCATCTGTGCCGTTCGTGGGGGTTGGGTGGGGGGGGGGGGGGGGGGTTGTGGGGGGGGGTGCGGGGCGGCCAGACACAACACACAGCACGCC
>NZ_JASCYH010000082.1:0-1700 GCF_030011715.1 Gulosibacter sediminis
TAACAGGTGTGACGCAGAAAGGTAGCCAATCCGGGTGAATGGTTGTATCCGGGCAAGGTTGTAGGGTTCGTGGTTGGTAAATCCGCCACGTGGATGCCTGAGAACTGACGCGGAAGCCGTAATGGCGAAGTTGGTGATCCTCTGCTGCCAAGAAAAGCATCGACGCGAGGTCTGAGTTGCCCGTACCCCAAACCGACACAGGTGGTTAGGTAGAGAATACTAAGGAGTTCGAGAGAATCGTGGTGAAGGAACTCGGCAAAATGCCCCCGTAACTTCGGGAGAAGGGGGGCCATCCACTTATTAGGATTTACTCCGAAAGGGTGTGGTGGCCGCAGAGACTAGTGGGAAGCGACTGTTTATCAAAAACACAGGTCCGTGCGAAGTTGCAAGACGATGTATACGGACTGACGCCTGCCCGGTGCTGGAAGGTTAAGAGGAAGTGTTAGCTTTGGCGAAGCACAGAATTTAAGCCCCAGTAAACGGCGGTGGTAACTATAACCATCCTAAGGTAGCGAAATTCCTTGTCGGGTAAGTTCCGACCTGCACGAATGGCGTAACGACTTCCCAGCTGTCTCCACCGCGAACTCGGCGAAATTGCAGTACGAGTAAAGATGCTCGTTACGCGCAGCAGGACGAAAAGACCCCGTGACCTTTACTATAGCTTGGTATTGGTGATTGGTGTGGCTTGTGTAGGATAGGTGGGAGACTGTGAAGCTGGCACGCTAGTGTTGGTGGAGTCGTTGTTGAAATACCACTCTGGTCACTCTGATTATCTAACTTCGAACCGTGATCCGGTTCAGGGACAGTGCCTGGTGGGTAGTTTAACTGGGGCGGTTGCCTCCCAAAGAGTAACGGAGGCGCCCAAAGGTTCCCTCAGTCTGGTTGGTAATCAGATTTCGAGTGTAAGTGCACAAGGGAGCTTGACTGTGACACTGACAGGTGGAGCAGGGACGAAAGTCGGGACTAGTGATCCGGCAGTGGCTTGTGGAAGCGCTGTCGCTCAACGGATAAAAGGTACCTCGGGGATAACAGGCTGATCTTGCCCAAGAGTCCATATCGACGGCATGGTTTGGCACCTCGATGTCGGCTCGTCGCATCCTGGGGCTGGAGTAGGTCCCAAGGGTTGGGCTGTTCGCCCATTAAAGCGGTACGCGAGCTGGGTTCAGAACGTCGTGAGACAGTTCGGTCTCTATCCGCTGCGCGCGTTGGAAGTTTGAGGAGATCTTTCTTTAGTACGAGAGGACCGAGAAGGACGAACCTCTGGTGTGTCAGTTGTTCTGCCAAGGGCATGGCTGATTGGCTACGTTCGGAACGGATAACCGCTGAAAGCATCTAAGCGGGAAGCCGGCTCCAAGATGAGACTTCCTACCCTTTGTTGGGGTGAGGTGTCCAGTAGATGACTGGGTTGATAGGCCGGATGTGGAAGCGCTGTAAGGTGTGGAGCTGACCGGTACTAATACGCCGAAGACTTCAATAATTTTCTCACTGAGTATGTGTATGTGTATGTTGCTGTTGTGTGAGTTGTTCGCGTCCCTGTGTGGTTCTTGACATACGATGAGTGTGTTAGAAAGTGTTTCGGTGGTTTTAGCGAGATGGAAACGCCCGGTTACATTCCGAACCCGGAAGCTAAGCGTCTTTGCGCCGATGGTACTGCAAGGGGGACCTTGTGGGAGAGTAGGACACCGCCGAACTTAACTTAA
>NZ_JASCYH010000083.1:0-1682 GCF_030011715.1 Gulosibacter sediminis
CTAAGCCTCGATCCACCGATGAGCCTTCGGCGGGTGGCGTCGGCGTGATGGGCGCGGCGTGATCGGCTGCGGGCAGGGGTGAGTTCCGGGCGTCTCATCCCGGTTGTCCACTTCGTTCTCGGTCGTGCCGCTGGTGGCGGCGGTGGTCAGCTGGCCGCGGCCGGTGGTGGTGGTGCGTGCGTCGCGGTGAAGAGTCGGTCGAACGCGGTCTGCCAGGGCCAGGCGTCCGGCAGGTGCAGGATGATGCGGCGCGCCGTCCGTGCCAGTCGTGCCGGCACTGAGATGAGGGTGCGGCGAATCGTCGCGGTCGTTGCCCGGGCGAGCCGCCCGCCTCGGTCGGCGATGAGTCCAGCGGCGCGAGTGAGGTTGAATGCGATCACGGCGAGGACGAGCCATGCGCTGTTCGCGGTGAACACTCCCGAGGGCAGGTGAGCGAGCGGGCCCGCCTTCAGGTCGGCGTGAACTTGCTCGATGATCGCGTGCCCGCGGTGGGTCTTGTCCGCCGCGACGGTTCCCATTGTCTGCTTGTCGGTGGTGGTGAAGAACGCGTGGTGCCGGTAGCTGTCGAACAAGGTCGGCTGCTCGACCTGCTTGGGGTTCAGGTCTGGGATCCGTCGGACCACCAGTCGTCCTTCAACCCGTTCGGCCTTCTTCCGGGAACGGAACGCTGTGAAGGGCACCTCGGCGACCTCGGCCTTCGAGATCCACCGGCCCGTGACCTCGTCACGGATCGCGTTCGGGTACTCGATCGTCTCCCACCCGTCCTCGGGGATCGTCGCGATCGCCGTCTTCACCGCGGGGTCCATCCGAACGGTGACGGACACGTCCGCGCCGGCCTTGATCGCGGTGCCGATGGTGGCGTGGCCGTAGAACGCGGAGTCCGCCCGCAGCAACGGCCGAACACTGCTGCCCAGGTCCATGCGGCGAAGCGTGGCGAGGGTGTCGGCGATGATCCTGGCCGCGCCTTTCGGGGAACCGGTCTTCCCCTGCCGCAACCGCTGGGCGAGGATCACCGGCGCTGAGGTCGTCGTCGACGCTGTCGCGACGAGGGCGTTGAGGCCGCGGACGCCGGAGTACCCGAACGACGCTCCCTGCTTCTGATACCCGTGGACCTCGATGATCGTGTCGTCCACGTCGACCATCACCCGCTCACCGTCCCGGATCTGCAGCAGCGGCGCGGCCGATGCGAGGTTCACCAGCGTCCGTGAGGCGACGGCATCGAGCTGGCGGACGTGCCCGAACCGGAACTCCCGCAGGAACGAGCCCAGCGTCGACGGTGCATACGTCCGATCGAACAACCGGCCCATCCCGCCATGACGCAGCAGATTCATGTCGTCGATCGAGTCCGCGCCAGCGAGCATCCCCGCGACCAGCGCCATCACCTTGCCGCCGGCGTTCGCACCCTTGTCCGTCGGGACGCTCAATCGCGACTGCGCGAGCTCATCAAGCCCCGCAGAACGGGCAAGACGGAGCATCGGGACCAGCCCCGCGACCGACACGAGATTCGGATCATCGAACACAGCCGACACGGCAACGGGAGCATGCTTGAATTGCACCTACGAGATGCCTCTCAGACTCGGGAAATAGGATCTTAGACAACCTCTATTCTTCCTGGTCAGAGGGGCATTTCTGCGTTACGACGCCAACTTAGCAAGCCTCCCCATCGGTGGATCGAGGCTAAG
>NZ_JASCYH010000084.1:0-1665 GCF_030011715.1 Gulosibacter sediminis
TGGTGTAATAGTTTCTAGATTTCTAGAGTTCAAATTTTTTTGATTCTTATTCTTATGTATCGTACTTGGTGATTTTGAAGTTGCTAAGAGCGAACGGTGGATGCCTTGGCATCTGGAGCCGATGAAGGACGTAGTAATCTGCGATAAGCCTCGGGGAGCCGATAAACGGGCGTTGATCCGAGGATTTCCGAATGGGGAAACCTGGCCACATTTATTGTGGTTACTCGCACCTGAATGTATAGGGTGTTGAGGGGGAACGCGGGGAAGTGAAACATCTCAGTACCCGCAGGAAGAGAAAACAATTGTGATTCCGTTAGTAGTGGCGAGCGAACGCGGATGAGGCTAAACCGGTTGTGTGTGATACCTGGTAGGGGTTGCATGGTCGGGGTTGTGGGACTTGTTGTGTCGTGCTACCACGCGACGAGTGTCTGATGCAGTGTAGGAGAACAGGTTTGAATGCCTGACCGTAGGGGGTGGGAGTCCCGTATCCGAAACAGTGTGTTGGTGCTGATGAGTATCCCAAGTAGCACGGAGCCCGTGAAACTTTGTGTGAATCTGTCGGGACCACCCGATAAGCCTAAATACTTCCAGATGACCGATAGCGGACAAGTACCGTGAGGGAAAGGTGAAAAGCACCCCGGGAGGGGAGTGAAATAGTTCCTGAAACCGTTTGCTTACAATCCGTCGGAGCCTTTCGGGGTGACGGCGTGCCTTTTGAAGAATGAGCCTGCGAGTTAGTGATGTGTGGCGAGGTTAACCCGTGTGGGGTAGCCGTAGCGAAAGCGAGTCTGAAGAGGGCGTTGAGTCGCATGTTCTAGACCCGAAGCGAAGTGATCTAGCCATGGCCAGGTTGAAGCGTCGGTAAGACGTCGTGGAGGACCGAACCCACCTAGGTTGAAAACTGGGGGGATGAGCTGTGGTTAGGGGTGAAAGGCCAATCAAACTTCGTGATAGCTGGTTCTCTCCGAAATGCATTTAGGTGCAGCGTTGCGTGTTTCTTGCTGGAGGTAGAGCTACTGGATGGCTAATGGGCCTTACCGGGTTACTGACGTCAGCCAAACTCCGAATGCCAGTAAGTGAGAGCGCAGCAGTGAGACAGTGGGGGATAAGCTTCATTGTCGAGAGGGAAACAACCCAGACCACCAATTAAGGTCCCTAAGCGTGTGCTAAGTGGAAAAGGATGTGGAGTTGCAGTGACAACCAGGAGGTTGGCTTAGAAGCAGCCACCCTTGAAAGAGTGCGTAATAGCTCACTGGTCAAGTGATTCCGCGCCGACAATGTAACGGGGCTCAAGCACACCACCGAAATTGTGGCAGTCCATTTGTTGGGCTGGGTAGGAGAGCGTCGTGTACTGGGTGAAGCGGCACGGGAACGTGGTCGTGGACGGTACACGAGTGAGAATGCAGGCATGAGTAGCGAAAGACGGGTGAGAAACCCGTCCTCCGAATAACCAAGGGTTCCAGGGTCAAGCTAATCTTCCCTGGGTAAGTCGGGACCTAAGGCGAGGCCGACAGGCGTAGTCGATGGACAACGGGTTGATATTCCCGTACCGGCGAAAGACCGTCCAATCCAATCCAGTGATGCTAAGAGCCTGAAGTTCCCTGCTGCGCCTTTGGTGTGGTGTGGGGATGGAGCGTTCGAACCTATGCTGGGGCGGGTAGCGTA
>NZ_JASCYH010000085.1:0-1546 GCF_030011715.1 Gulosibacter sediminis
TTTTGTTTTTGCTGCCCAAAAAAAAAAAAAAAACCCCACCAACAAAACCCCCAGTGGGAGAATGGGGGTATGAGTGAAACCGCCACAAGCAACCACGACCGCACCGCCGAAGAAGGCGACGCACAGGTCAAGAACGCGAACCGCAGCACAACTCCAGGTTCGACCTTCTTCCGCGACTACATTTCGCAGGGCTGGGAGGCCCGTCAGGACGAGCCGACCCCTCGCTCCGAGGTAGCTCCGTACGCCAAGACCCGCCGCGACGCCATATCAGCGCTGCATCACGGCGAGCGCCTCGTCATCGCCGCGGGCGACACGAAGGTGCGCTCGAACGACGACGACTACGCCTACCGCGCGCACTCAGCGTTCGCGCACCTGACCGGCTGGGGTTCGGCGACGGTGCCGGGCTCGCTGCTCGTGTTTGAACCGACCGCCGATGGCCACGACGTCACGCTGTTCTTCCGCAAGGCCGCGGGCCGCGACACCGACGAGTTCTACGCGAACCCAAGCATCGGCGAGTTCTGGACCGGCCCCCGCCCGAGCCTCGAGCAGGTCAGCGCCCACCTCGACATCGCGACCCGCGACCTCGGTGAGTTCTCGGCTACCCGCGGCGATGTGAGCGAGGCTGACCCGCAGCTCGCGCAAGAGCTCAGCGAGCTGCGCCTCGTTAAAGACGAGTGGGAAGTGCAGCAGCTGCGCGACGCCGTCGCTGCGACCTCGAACGGCTTCGACGAAATCCTGCGAGCGCTGCCTCGCGCGACCGAGCATCCTCGAGGCGAACGCGTCGTCGAGGGCGCGTTCACGGCCCGGGCACGCCTCGAGGGCAATGACCTCGGCTATTCGACCATCGCTGCCGCGGGCCCGCACGCCTGCTACCTACACTGGTCGACGAACGACGGCCCTGTGTTGCCGGGCGACCTGATTCTCGTCGACGCCGGCGTCGAGGTCGACTCGTACTACACCGCCGATGTCACCCGCACCATGCCGATCGACGGCACCTTCACGCCGGTACAGCGGCGCGTCTACGAGGCCGTACTCAAGGCGGCCGACGATGCGTTCGCCATCGTCAAGCCTGGCATCACATTCCGAGAGGTGCATGAGACGGCGCTCGCCTCCATCGCGAAATCGCTGGATGCTTGGGGCGGGATTCTGCCGATGTCGCTCGACGAGGCGCTCAAGCCCGAGCACCAGCCGCACCGCCGCTACATGGTGCACGGCACCAGCCACCACCTCGGCCTCGACGTGCACGACTGCGCCCAGGCACGCCGCGAGATGTACCTCGATGGCATCCTCGAGCCGGGCAACGTGTTCACGATCGAGCCGGGCCTCTACTTCCACCCAGGCGACCTCACGGTGCCCGAGGAGCTGCGCGGCATCGGCGTCCGCATCGAGGACGACATCGTCGTGACCGAGACCGGTGCCGAGAACCTGTCGGCTGGCATCCCCCGCTCGGCCAACGACGTCGAGGCGTGGCTCGCCGCCCACCGCTAACCAAGAGCAGTTGAGTGGTCAGTTTTTGTAGTTCTGGCACCGCCAGAACTACAAAAAC
>NZ_JASCYH010000086.1:0-1228 GCF_030011715.1 Gulosibacter sediminis
TAGGGAAGAAGCGAAAGTGACGGTACCTGCAGAAAAAGCACCGGCTAACTACGTGCCAGCAGCCGCGGTAATACGTAGGGTGCAAGCGTTGTCCGGAATTATTGGGCGTAAAGAGCTCGTAGGCGGTTTGTCGCGTCTGCTGTGAAATCCCGAGGCTCAACCTCGGGCCTGCAGTGGGTACGGGCAGACTTGAGTGCGGTAGGGGAGATTGGAATTCCTGGTGTAGCGGTGGAATGCGCAGATATCAGGAGGAACACCGATGGCGAAGGCAGATCTCTGGGCCGTTACTGACGCTGAGGAGCGAAAGCATGGGGAGCGAACAGGATTAGATACCCTGGTAGTCCATGCCGTAAACGTTGGGCGCTAGATGTGGGGACCATTCCACGGTTTCTGTGTCGTAGCTAACGCATTAAGCGCCCCGCCTGGGGAGTACGGCCGCAAGGCTAAAACTCAAAGGAATTGACGGGGGCCCGCACAAGCGGCGGAGCATGCGGATTAATTCGATGCAACGCGAAGAACCTTACCAAGGCTTGACATATACCGGAAACTTCCAGAGATGGTTGCCCTGCTTGCAGTCGGTATACAGGTGGTGCATGGTTGTCGTCAGCTCGTGTCGTGAGATGTTCGGTTAAGTCCGGCAACGAGCGCAACCCTCGTCCTATGTTGCCAGCACGTTATGGTGGGAACTCATGGGATACTGCCGTGGTCAACACGGAGGAAGGTGGGGATGACGTCAAATCATCATGCCCCTTATGTCTTGGGCTTCACGCATGCTACAATGGCCGGTACAATGGGCTGCGATACCGCGAGGTGGAGCGAATCCCAAAAAGCCGGTCTCAGTTCGGATTGGGGTCTGCAACTCGACCCCATGAAGTCGGAGTCGCTAGTAATCGCAGATCAGCAACGCTGCGGTGAATACGTTCCCGGGCCTTGTACACACCGCCCGTCAAGTCATGAAAGTCGGTAACACCCGAAGCCGGTGGCCTAACCCTTGTGGAGGGAGCTGTCGAAGGTGGGATCGGTGATTAGGACTAAGTCGTAACAAGGTAGCCGTACCGGAAGGTGCGGCTGGATCACCTCCTTTCTAAGGAGCATTGACACGGTCACAATCAGTGTGGTCGTGGTGCCCAGTCTCATCCGAATGTGGTGAGTGGGTGCTCAAGGGTGGAACATATGGCAAGTGTGGGAGTGACGTGATGCGTTAGTACCTGGTTCGTTCGCGAGCCGG
>NZ_JASCYH010000087.1:0-1057 GCF_030011715.1 Gulosibacter sediminis
TGCGGCAGGGCACGTATTTCCCGGAGTGGCTGCTCGAGCGCCGCAAACGGGCCGAGACCGCGTTGATCACGGTGATCGCGGACTGCTACCTCGCCGGCGTCTCGACCCGCCGGATGGACAAGCTCGTCAAGACACTTGGGATCCACTCGCTTTCCAAGTCCCAGGTCTCGCGGATGGCGGCGGAGCTCGACGAGCACGTCGACCAGTTCCGCCACCGGCCGCTCGGCGATGCCGGGCCGTTCACGTTCGTCGCCGCCGACGCTCTCACCATGAAGGTCCGCGAAGGCGGCCGCGTCATCAACGCCGTGGTGCTGATCGCGACGGGCGTGAACGCCGACGGACGCCGCGAGGTCCTCGGCCTGCGGGTCGCGACTAGCGAGACCGGCGCGGCCTGGAACTCGTTCTTCGCTGACCTCGTCGCCCGCGGCCTGTCCGGGGTTCGCCTGGTCACCAGCGACGCGCATCAGGGCCTCGTGGAAGCGATCGCGGCGAATCTGCCCGGCGCTGTCTGGCAACGCTGCCGCACCCACTACGCCGCCAACCTGATGTCCGTGACGCCGAAGAGCATGTGGCCGGCCGTCAAGGCGATGCTGCACTCCGTCTACGACCAGCCCGACGCGGCATCCGTGAACGCACAATTCGACCGGCTCCTGGACTACGTCGAGGACAAGCTCCCCGACGCGCACGACCATCTCGACGCCGCGAGGGCGGACATCCTCGCGTTCACCGGATTCCCCGAAGGTCTCTGGCAACAGATCTGGTCCAACAACCCGAACGAGCGCCTCAACCGAGAGATCCGCCGCCGCACCGACAGCGTCGGCATCTTCCCCAACCGTGACGCGATCACCCGCCTCGTCGGCGCCGTCCTCGCCGAGCAGACCGACGAATGGGCAGAAGGCCGCCGCTACCTCGGCCTCGACATACTCGCCAAGAGCCGCCTCACCCTTCTCACCGACGCAGGAAGCGAGGTGAACACCGACATCGTCCTCGAACTCAGCGCCTAACCATCAACAAATCGAAGGAACCCGAGCTACACCACTTCCGGGGACTTGACCCG